>CAZCPZ010000021.1:0-11926 GCA_964499875.1 uncultured Thermoplasmatales archaeon
ATATTTGTACTACTCACAATACAAATTTATTGTGTTCTGTGGATATTATAGGTATGTATATTTAGGATTGATAGAAATTGAAATTCTCGAGCATCTATTCCTTCTAGAGTAGTTCACTGGAGACGGTTTTGTTTAGATGGAGATACATCAGACAACTACCATTACCCCCATACCAAGTTATTACTAGATATGATTAGGATAAGATAGAAAATAACTATCCTAGAAATAAAGATAACATAGAACAAAAAACATCTGCTACCTCCCACTCCAACCCCTATTACTCATTCTTATCCCAAATCCTAGGTGGTATGCTTCTCATATCTTAGTGGTACCGTTTCTCGGATTCCGGTGGTGTCATTTCCTATATCCTAAATGGTGTTGTTTCCCAAAACCTGGTGGTATAATTTCCCATATCATAGTGGTATTCCCCTTAGTGTTTTTTATCATGTTTGAAGTCATTCCACCCCACCCATTTACACTCTCTCAATTTTTTAAACACAAAAACATTAAATAAATAGTTTACTTATAAGTAAATTACTATGGAGATAACAAAGTTTGTTGATAGGATAGGTGAGATTAAAACACTTGAGGAGAGATGGAGTAGAGGGAAAGCCGAGTTCATAGTAATCTATGGTCGACGCAGAATAGGTAAAACAGAGCTTATAAAACAATTCATGAGAGATAAAAAAGGATTATACTTCCTCGGTAGACTAGAGTCTAAGAAGGATCAACTAGATAGATTCTCATATATGTTATCCCGTTTCTTCTCCGATCCTGTTCTAAGTAAATCGCCCTTAACCTCATGGGAAGCAGTATTCGAGTATATAAGTAATAAAGAGAAACATTTTATCCTAGCACTTGATGAATTCCCATATATAGTTAAAACCTCTCCAGAGATACTATCAATACTTCAAGACTACTGGGATAATAAATTAAAGGAATCAAAAATCTTCCTAATAATATGTGGTTCATCCATTTCTATGATGGAGAAACAACTGTTTAGTTACAGCACTCCACTCTATGGTAGAAGAACACTTGATATAAAACTCTCCTCCATTAGATTCAGAGACATAAGGGGTTTCCTACCAGAAACGATTAGTATAGAGGATATGATAAAGATCTATAGTATACTAGGTGGTACACCTGCTTATCTACTAGAATTTGAGAGAAACCTTGATTATACTCTAAGTAAAATCTTATCTAAGCAATCTTTTTTGCTGAGAGAACCAGAGTTTATACTTAGAGAAGAAATAGTTGAACCAAGATACTATTTCTCTATACTCCATGCAATATCCATTGGAAGAAATAGTATCGGAGAGATTATAACTCAGACAGGATTAGAAAAAGGATTAGTAGGTAAATACCTGAGTACCCTCATAGATCTAGATTTGGTTAGACGCATACTACCTATAACCGCTTCATGGAAATCAAGGAAAGGATTATATGAGATAAGGAATAACTATTTTAACTTCTGGTTTAGATTCATCTACCCGAATCTTGAGTATATTGAAACCAACCCAAAATATGTACGCGATTTAATTAAGAAGGAGTTAAATGCCTTTATAGGAAGAGTATTTGAGGAGATATGTAGAGAATTCCTAATGGAATCTAAACCTGGTGCTAGAATAGGTAAATGGTGGTATAAAGACAATGAGATAGATATCGTTGCATTAGATGAAAACAAGAGAGAATCTTTTTTCTTCGAATGTAAATGGAGTAACCTAAGCTACTCTCAATCTCTGAAAATCTTGAATACACTCATGGAGAAAAGTAGAGATGTAAGATGGTATAATGATAGTAGAGTAGAAACCTATGGTTTATTTGGGAAGAAGATAGAGGATAAAGAAAGACTTAGAGAGGAGGGATTCCAGGTTTACGATCTACAAGACCTCCTAAATAACGGGATAAAGAATCATTAACCTAAATATGTGGAGACCATTCTAGGTTGATAGCCTCCATGGATCGGGTTTTCTATAACCAAAAAAGGGAGAGATGAGAAATATTTGAAATCAAAAATCTAGGTTAACACGATGAAGAATGAGTTTTTATATAGAGGGATCCTTGAGGTATTGTTTGAGATCACTTAGATTCCCTAGGTATATATGTTGTTGCTGGAAACTGTTTAGATAGTTTAGATGGAAATCTTTGAAGTATAAACTTGGACAACTAATATACCCCCATATAAGTAGGTGAAGATGGGGGATGGAAAATAACATACATATATAAAACTATCCTAGAGACAAGATAAAAACAAAAGAATTTTTAGAAAACCAAAAACTTGGTTTTTTTGAGTTAATCCTCTCTTCATCTAATCATCTAATTATAGAGCTCCTCCTTCCTCATATACTACCGTATGAGGAGGGTTCTAGCTTTCAACCTAGGAATCTTAACCGCATGAATTTTTACTCACACCAAAAATTTTCACTCCCTTAACCCCCCTCAATTCTAATCATCCTCCATGAAAACCTTAGACTGCATTACTACTAAACCTCTTAGGTAAGATGGAATACAACCAGTCTATACCCTGATAAGAGATTCGATTAACTCCGCATACAACCACTGGAATCACCCCTATTACGAGTACTCTAGGATCAGCTATACCATACCAACTAGGATTATAATCTAATTAAACACCTACTCTACTACCATGCAAAGGCCAGAAGAATGCGTAACCTGGATTAAAAACAAGAGCATCCTCGAATAGATTGAGCAGCAAACCCAATAGATGCAAATATAAAAGAATCTATAAATTTGATACCAATAGGGTGCAATAATAAGGCGACTGAAAACGCAAATAGAAGCAACACCACTATATTATGAAAACTACCATGTTTTATAGGGTTACCATCAATGAGTAAGGTTACACCTACTCTCCTGAGAATTGTATCAACAAATATATCAAAATCTGGTGCATAAGCACTCATTATTATAATCCAAGGATATTCTCTACCAGTGAACTCATGGTAGATCATACCAGTAGTTATTGCTAATGCCGCTGAATACACTATGTGTTCAAGTAACGAGAGTCTCACTCCTTCTATTTAGATCATTTCTCCCATCCCAGATGTATATGGAAGTATGAGTTGAAAAACATATTCATTTTATTATCCTCTTATTTTAGATTAACCTAACCTCTTCAAGATACCTAAATTGATCTCATTTATTGTAAACTAGAATTACACAGAGGCTCTTTTTACTAAGTATATGGATTTCAATCTTGAGGAATTCTGTAGAGAAACCTTTTATTTTCATCTTACATTTCTTCATATCCTCTGTTTTCACTAGATTTATCATAATAAAGTTTATATATAGATAATTGTATACAGTTGCTTGGGAGACTATGAGGGTAGTGGTTAAGGGAGTATTAAGTTGGTTAGTAACTCTTGTACTCATAGGTGTAATTTTCAGTGGTCAATCAACAGCAGAGGATGATTGCAGTTGCCCCGACGGATGTCCAGTGGAGATAATCATTTTTATGGAACAGAGAGGAACATTTCAGGAACCAGGAGAGGGTTCCCAGGTAGTATGTAATGTATATGTTAATTTCACGGTATTCTATGTGTGGTCTGCAAATACAAGTACAAAATTTTTAGAAAGGGTCAAAAAGAACCTGAATGAAACGGCACACGAGTGGTATAATAATACGGGCCCCAGTGGTGAATATAATAATTGTAATAAAGAGTGGGAAGTATATACCGAGGATAATAATGGAAATGAAGTTGTGTTGGGAATTAACTCGAATAAGGAACTCTACTTGTTTTGCCTAACAATAGAGGATACTACTGTGACGGTGGGTGCGGCTTCAGTATACAAAGGTAATTTAGATCAATATAACCCTCCATGTGAGGCTAATGAATTTGATATAACTGCGTCTTTGACATCAAAAGATGGTTCAAAGACTTGTACTTACACTGTTACAATAACAGGTACTGCGATTGTTCCAGAACCACTCACAATACTCATGGCTACGATAGGTGTACTAAGTGTACTAGGATTCACATACAAGAGAAGAGAATTCAAACTCTAAAAAACCACATTTCCTCTCTTATTTTAGAATAAGTTTTATAATTTTTTATTATTATCCTTATAAAGTCTTATGATAAATATTAAAAAACTTAACATTGGTAATAAACCATTGTTTATAATACTACTAGCATTAATAATCTTACTATACTATGGAGTATTCAAATGGTTACTATCATCATGGTTAAACCTAGAATCATATACACATGGATTCCTCATCCCCATTATAATCCTCTTTCTAGTATGGAGGAAAAAAGAATGTTTATTAGAAGATAAAGGTAGGAAGAAACCAGTTATACTCATATTAAGCCTAATTATATACCTAATAGGTCAACTAATAGGAGCAGTATACCTAGTAGCTCTATCACTCATACCATTCCTAATAGGTGTAATACAATTCATGAGAGGAGGAGAACAGGCAAAAAAGATTACTCCACCGATACTTTTTCTATTACTCGCAATACCTCCACCGAACCTCTATGATATAACACTAACACTACAACTTATATCAACAATGTTATCCTCTCACCTCGCACAACTCATAGGTGTATCATGTAGCTATAAAGGCTGCGAGATAATACTTACATCAACAGTATTTAGAATAGCACCTACATGCAGTGGATTCAACTCTATTATATCATTCTACACAGCGGTTACACTACTAGTTTACCTCATCAGAGACCCAATTATAGATAAAATAATACTACTTATATCAGCTCTACCAATAGCTTTATTCACCAATGGATTAAGGATAACTGCAACAATACTAGTAGCAGTAAACTGTGGAGTAGATGAAGGAGTAAGATTCTTCCATGACTGGGGAGGAATCCTATTTTATCTAATAGCATTAACACTAATATTCCTACTACTAGGGGGTATACGATGGATGAGAAAAATCAATACAAGATACTAATAGCTACACTACTACTAATAGGATGCATAGTGCTACTATTATCACCACCAGAACTATTATTTCAGAGAGGGGTAATGGTTGATACAACACCTTACTATAACTCACCGGATAAAACATGGGTGAGGACACGTATGGAACTTGGAGACAAAGAAGCAATTAACGCTCTACCACTCAACGTAGGAAACTGGAGTGGATTCTCAATAGAGGTAAAGAAAAACATTTTTGAGGCTCTTGGAGCAGATACAATAATAGAGCGAGCCTACCGTAACACCAGTGATAACAACATAGTTTTCTTCGTTATAATAAGATCTAAAAATACTTCAGCATTCCATGACCCAAAAGTCTGCTATAGATACGCAGGATGGAATATTATAAATGAAACACAAGTCTCAATTAAACTAAACTCTTCCATATGGTATGAAACCCAGGGATTAATAGATAGTAAAAGAGAAGATAATGAAAGAGAAAACGTCGAGATTAAAGTAAATAAACTCTTAATAGAGAGAAACGAGAAACAACAACTAATACTATACTTCTATCTAAAAGAATTCATATTATCTAATTCACCTGAGGAGATCACCTTAGTTAGAGCAGAAACACTCATAGATAGCATGGATAAATCGATGCAGAGAACCTCAAATCTACTAGGAGAAATATTACCGTATCTCTTCATACCAGCAACAGGTAAAGGAGAACCAATAGCTATTCAACTATACAATACATATGGCTTCATTGGAATCATAATAGAATCCATACTACTTCTACTCCCTATATTCTACATCTTAAAACTAGTTCTCAAAAACAAGAGCTTGTAATCCTTTAAATACTTCTTAAATACCACCTCACAACCAGTGAGCTATGATATGGGGAACCTTTTCCTCTCCTATCTTGGACGAATAACGTCTTCAATTTGGGGGGTACCATTCACGTAATGCTTCATGAGAAAAGGGTTCTATACATCCAAAGATATCCCTTACCTTTCTATATGATACATCAGCTTGGTAGATCAAGGTTACTAGAACCTCAATCTCCAAGTTCTTTCTATTCCAACAAAAGATTTTTCTATCCACAATTAACTTTAGAAGTCTGTCTAGCAATTAGTGTACCCCTCCTAGAATCAAACTGGTTCTAGAAGGGATAATAACCCTCTCTTATTTCATTATCTCCTCTCAAAAAAGGTTAACGGTCTAAAAAGCGGGGGATAAGAATTGATTAAATCATAAAATTCAACTCTAAAACCCTTTGATTTAATAGTTTAAATAATATAGGTGGTATTAACTCTTTGAGTTTCTCCAGGAGGATGCGGCTCTTCGACATGGATACAAGCAGGGGATCAGACCATATACTCTCAGCTCCATCACTGAAATCACCGTCACCATTAGGATCATCTCTTGCTTTAACCTTCACACTATAACTACCGAGGCTACTCCATATGTGAGAAGCAGAAGCTGTTTGACCAGAAGCATAGGGTCCAAGCCAACCACTATTTGTTCCATCACCCCAATCAAATAGGTACCATACCTCGTCTCCATCTGAGTCTATAGTAGTAGCTGTATAAGTGTAGGATACTCCTATTCTACCCTTGGTGGGTCCAGATATAGATGGTTTCATAGGTGGGTTATTACTTGTTATAGTAACAGTGAGAGGAGATGAGAAACCACTCTGTGCACCATTAATGTCTTCTGCTTTAACCTTGACGTGATATGTACCCGGAGTACTCCAGGAATGTGTTACACTAATGGTTTCACCAGAGTGATAATAAGGTGTCCACTCATCAATGGTTCCATCTCCATCCCAATCCCAACCATACCTTATTAGATCATCATCTGGGTCAACAGTGGATGTCCTATACGTATAACTTATCCCTTCTAAACCACTTGTTACACCAACAGGTTTACTAGGAGTATTTGGTGGAGAATTCTCTGGTGGATAGATGGTAACAGTAGTGGAATCAGTATCCCATCTACCAACACTATCCTCCACCTTTAAACTAATAACATAAGTACCTGGTTCACTCCAAGAATAATAGAGGCTTCTACCAATGTAATCATCATATGAACCATCATCATCAAGATCCCATTTATAGGTGTAAGGTGGTGTTCCACCATCAGCTGAACCAACAATATATATAGCCTCACCTGTTTCTCCAAAATATGGTCCACCAGCATCTGCTCTAAGTGGGCACTCAGCGTTAACCATAGCGGTATCCTCATCATAGAAAACCCTGCCACTGCACTCTCTCCCACTAACATTAACCCTGTTGATACAGGGTCCGCAGCCACTGGTCTCTATTATAATGGCATCAAACTCCACAACTATGGAGGAACCAGCTGAGAGACTATCTGAGAGATTCCACCAAATAGTTTTACCATGTAAGGCAGTCTCTGGTGGATTAGCATTATCTGCATATTCTAGACACTCGGGTAGATCATCGCGTACATGGATATCATACAACATATAGCTACCGTTCCCAATATAACTAATAGTTACTCTAAACCTAATAGTGTCACCTATAGAGGCATCTATCTCATCTACCCATCTATGATGAATAGAATCCCAGGCTTCTTTCTCAGCAACTAAACCAGCAATTATTATGTGTACCTCATCACTATCACCAGTTGATTGACAAGCTGTAGCATCAACTTGATTCTCTTCCTCTCCAACAGATACTGCATGAGCAGAGAAAACAATCTCAACTTTCTCAGATACATTTAATTCATCTATAATCCATTCAACTCTATGATCACTAGAATAATATGGAGTAATATTTGCATCTCCATTATATACTAGGAAAGATGGTAGATTATCAACCACGTGAACTCCTGTTAAATTGATATCTCCATCATTAACCACAAGTATCTTAAACTCTACATCATCGCATACATAGAATGTTCCCTCTTTAACCCATCTAGAATCTACTCTAACTAGCTTAGTTATATTTATAGAGGGTGATGGAGCGGGTTTAATGGTTACATTAGCTACATCCTCATCATATGGGTAACCACACATACAACAACTTACATTAGCATAATTCCTACAGCAACCCTCCTTAACGGCAGTTGCATTAAAATATATAGTTTTACTCTCACCGCGATATAGAGGACCGATATCAAACCACTCTAATCTATGATCCGAAGCATAATCTGGTGTAATACTAGCATCATAGTTATAAACCAGGTTAGATGGTAATACATCTACAACATGTACATTTAGAAGTGGAGCAGCTTCACTACCAGTATTAGTAACCATTATAGAAAACTCTACTGTTTCCCCAACATTAATACTGACATTCTCACTCCACGAGCTGTAAGATCCCTTAACCTTCTTAACCAGAGTAATGTCAAAGCCATTGGTGGACAAATAACTTACTCTATTATGAGGAGTTATAGATGAGGTAGATGATGAAGCTGGTAATATCACTAATACCAAACTTAGAAATATTAGTTGCCTCCTTCTCATCTAACTACCCCAACTTAATAAATACCAGAGAATATTAAATAATTTTCCTTTTAATAAGAATCTAAAATATTTTATAACATTAGTATTAATACAAATGGTGAACTCTTCTATTTAAAATAGAAAAATCTTCCTTTAACTCTTCGAGGTGAGGGTCTATCATTGAATTCAAGATTAAAAACTCTTCTATTTAGATTAGAAGAAAATATGACTTTAGGAAGGTATATTTATGGAAAAAACCATTTCTCACAATTTGAGTATTCTTTTTCACTGTTTTCAATCCTCCTAGACATGACCCCCAATACCTTCTACTTACAAACTCGACTACTAACCAAACCCCAATATTGAAGCATCTTAGGGTCTGGAGGCAAAAGTAGGGGTTACCAGCATTTATTCTTTATTAACCCTGCGCATTTAATTTCATGGGGGGGGGGGTCCAATAAACTCTCCCTCTTCATTGTAAGTTCCCTATTATACTCCTCCTAACCTTCTCCTCTAAACTAAAACTCCTTTTCTTCAAGAAAAAGGGATAATTCAAATACAGCCCTTAGATCTTCCATTAAAAACCTATAGTAGGAAACCTTAACACAGAGTAACATATAAACAACCTTATATATTCTAGACTGTATTAAAACCTCTCATCATGAATAAATACCTAGTCTACATCTTCATTCCACTTATTATCTCCACTACCTTCACTTCAGCCGATGAATCATACAAACTAGATGATAAAATAACACCTAATCTAGAGGAAATACTTGCTACAGAGAAGGGAAACTCCTTAATCGATGTAATCATAATCCTAGATCACCCTCCATCAGAGAAAGATGAAATAGATATAGAGAGTGTAGGTGGAGAAGTAATAGATCAATGGTTCAACATTGTATATGGTATGCATGCAAAGATCCCAGTGGAGGAAATAACCAAGTTGTCAAAGAAAAAGGGCATAGTACTCATAGATGAAAACTCAGAGATCTCAGCCTGCCTAGACTATAGTACTAGACAGATAAGAGTAAGACCAATAGTATGGAACACATATGGTTACCAAGGATCCAACAATCAAACAATAGCTATACTAGATACAGGTATAGATGATACACATGTAGATCTAGAAGATAAAATAGTGGTGTGGAGAGACTTTACAACACATAACTATACTCAACCAATAGATAGAAACGAGCACGGTACACACTGTGCTGGAATAGCAGCTGGTAGAGGGATAAGTAGATACAAAAACTATACAATTGCATCCTGGTTCTACGAGAACATAAGGGAATATATAACAACCAATATAATAGTTGATACACCAGGTAATATAAGTGTCAAGATTAAATGGGATGATGACTATAGAGACGATGGATACGGTAACGCATCTATATGGTTAGATGTAGACGGTGATAACGAGCTGGATGAAGGAGAGTACATAAATGGTACAACCCCTCTTAACCTATCAGCCTATCTAACACCAGGTTTATACACATTGGGTGTAGCTGCATTAGATACTGACTCTTGGCTTGAAAACTTCTACTGTCAAATAGGCATACCGTCTAATACAAGTGATAATCATGGGGTGATAACTGGTGTAGCGCCAGATTGTAAACTAGCTGGACTAAAAATACTAGATGATAATGGATACGGGAATGTTAGCTATATATTAAATGCTCTTGAATGGTTAACTAGGAATGCTAGAAATTATAGTATAGTGGTTACTAGTATGAGTATTGGTTTAGAAAACGGTGGAGTCAACAAAGTTTTAGATGCAGCAATAAACAACCTAGTATCAAAAGGTATTATATGTGTGGTCTCAGCTGGAAATAATCAGGGAAACCACTATATAGGTAGTCCTGGAACATCCGCAAAGGCTATAACCGTTGGAGCAGTCAACGAGAATAACTCCCTAACAGATTACACAAGTATTGGAAACCCAACTATAAACCCTGTTAAACCAGATGTACTGGCACCAGGTGGAAGCAGTTATATCGGAGATGGGATAGTTTCCACTGACTCCAATGACGTCGACATCATACATGGACTATCAACTAGAATAGTAGAGGATGCATACAGGGATGATTACCAGCAGATGATAGGTACAAGCATGGCTTGCCCACATGTAGCGGGATTAGCAGCATTACTAGTACAAGCTCTAGGGGAATGGAACTATAGTGAGAATGAGGTTTTAAAAGTTAAACAACTAATCCTCATGACAGCCTATGAAACCAGTAAAGCAGAGAACCCAGAGTATAAACCACCATTTAACCATGGAGAGAAAGATAACATAGAGGGGTTTGGTGTAGTATCAGCAGATGCAGCTATAGAAGCAGCAACAAAAAAGTTTACATCAACCAGCTTATCCTTTGGAGAAAAAGTTTTTGATAAAAAAGTATGGGCGAGAAAGATAGATCTTAGGAGAAATAAAACCTGTATCTTTATACTTAAACCACCAACCACTGGAGACTACGATCTATACCTATATGATGGAAACCCAGATGTTAATGGTGAACCTATACTACTAAACTACTCCTGTAACAATGGATCCAGCCAAGAAATAATCATATATAAACCAATAGAGGATAAAACAGTGTACATAGTAACAAAATGGCGTTCAGGATACGGAGAGGCAAATATTACAACTCTTCCCCTCTGCAACTTCTCATATAAACCTATTAATCCAACAACAAGAGATATAATACAATTCACCTACACCTCCAATGACCCAGATATCATAAGCTACCACTGGGATTTCGATGATGGAAACACTAGTATCGATAAAAACCCAACGCATAGCTATAATAATAGTGGAGTATATAATGTAACCCTAGAAGTAATGGATAGATTCAATGGAAAAAACTCTATAACCAAAGAGATAAGAGTATATAATAACTTAGTAGCAAACTTTACATACAAGCCAGTTTCACCAAAAACAATTGATACGATATTATTCAATGATACTTCTATTGATGTTGATGGTGAGGTTGTTAATTGGACTTGGTTTTTTGGTGATGGAGATAAGTCTTATCTGAGAAATACTACCCATAGATATATGGATGATGGAGTATACAATGTTACCCTAATAGTAAGAGATGATGATAACACTACAAATAATCTAACCGAATCCATAACAATACTAAACAACCCACCAGTAGCTAACTTCACCTACACCCCTACCTATCCATTAACTAATCAAACCGTAATCCTAAAACAGTATTCATATGATATAGATGGAGAAATCACCAACTATACTTGGATAATAGATGAAAAAACTAGGATATATCAAAGAAATACAACCTGTGTATTCAAGGATTTTAGAAACCATAATATAACGCTCATAGTTAGAGATGATGATAATGAAACCAATAGCATAACAAAAACAATTATCATGAAAGATAAAACCATAGGAAAAACCAGTGGAACAACCATTAATATATCATTCTACAACCTAAAACTTTTCATAGATACAAACAACACTGTTAACATAACCATGGAACACTACAGTGGTAACCCCATAATAGATACGGATAATGAGAACACAACCCT
>CAZCPZ010000022.1:0-11920 GCA_964499875.1 uncultured Thermoplasmatales archaeon
TTCAGAAATATATTATTGTGGATTCTCTAAGTTCACTTCTATTATATAATGACTCTATATTAGTATCTGAGTTCTATACGTATCTAAGTAATCATCTAGGAATACATAATGCGCATATGATTTCATTGTGTATAGAAGAGGAGATGGATGAAGTATTAAGTAAAGTGTTATATTTGAAGAGTGACAAGATATTAAAAGTGAAGGAAAGTTTTCTCTAAAAAGGAGGCTTTTAAGGAATCAATCACTAAGGAGTTAATTATGAGATCTACAGAATATGTGAAAACAGGGATTAAAAAACTTGATAAAATGTTAGGGGGAGGTATCCAAAAGGGTTTTACAACTTGTATAACCGGTGTTCCTGGTACAAATATGGAGATCATAGCTAAACAGCTTGCCTCCAAAGGGGAAACCATTTTTATTACAACAAATGAGACGAAAGATGAAATCATGGAAACTATGAAGAGGTTTAAATGGGAGAATAAACACCTTAAGATAATTGATCTAGCATCTACTTATCTAGAATATGTTAAACAGAATGCCTCCCTTAGAACTATTCAATCTAATATAAGGTCTCGTAAACATATAAGAGAGTTGATAAAACTGGCATCTACAGGTGTTCCATCTAAGGAAACGAGGGAACCAGATTTCTTAAATATGTTTCTATCTAGTATCCAAAGGTTTTCATCAAAAAAAATTGTATTAGATTCTCTAGATTTTCTACTACGTAAGTACCCATGGAGGAGAGTAATTAAAGCTCTGCATGCATCTAGGATCAACATAGCCGAGGAGAAAGGAGTATTATTCTTCACTTTAACCAGAGGTATACATGGTGAGAAAGTTGAGAGGGAATTAGAGGAGTTAGTGGATTGCGTAATTGAGCTTAATATAATGAGAGGAAGAACATCTTTTGAAAGATATCTATCAGTTAAGAAGATTAAGAATCAACCAGAGAGTATTAAAAGTGCGAGATACGATGTTACCAGTGAAGGAGTAACACTGGAATCCATTGAGAGGATATAAGATATGTAGATGCATATGTATCTGCATATCTGGGTGATTCTCCATCAATCGACTGATTTATAAAGAGGAAGTTACATACAGACTAAGTGAAGACTTATGGATGGGATGCAAAAAAATGGTGATACGAAAGAGGATACCATCGAGAGTAAACGACCCCTTGTTATGAGAGCTCTTAGGAGAAGCAGTATTCGACGTAAGATAGCGGAGTACCTCTTTGATATCAGCCCTAGTAGTAGCTATACCTCTGAGATTGCTCATCATGTTAAAACCACTCCAACTAATGTTCTTGGAGCAATTAGAGGAATGGATTCTCGTTACCGTAAAGAGGAATCTCTATTGGCATTAAATATTGTAGAGATGAGAAAAGGGGAAAACGATATGAAACTCTACGCTATCACAGAGTTCGGTAAACAAATACTTGAGAGTCTAAGAAAAGAATAAAAATCCTCCTCCTTCTTTTTATTAAATCAACCATAGTGCTTAAAAATATGTATAGCAATACTTGGTTTGCAATGCTCCTCCAGAAAGGGGAGGTAGAAGGATATGAAAAAATTGGATTTATCTAGGCTTAGACATGGTACAACGCTTCTAAAGAGAGGGTTCGCACAGATGCAGAAAGGTGGAGTAGTCATGGATGTCACTACTCCAGAGCAGGCTATTATAGCTGAGGAAAGCGGTGCTGTTGCAGTAATGGCCTTAGAAAGAGTACCAGCGGATATAAGGAAGCATGGTGGAGTAGCTAGGATGGCGGATCCACAGGTAATACAGGATATAATGGATGCTGTTAGTATACCAGTTATGGCTAAGGCACGTATAGGTCACTTCGTTGAAGCACAAATATTAGAGGCAATAGGGGTAGATATGATTGATGAATCAGAGGTTTTAACTCCAGCAGACCCCTTCTATCATATAGATAAGAGATTATTTACTATACCATTTGTATGTGGTTGTAGAAACCTTGGAGAAGCTGTTCGTAGGATATGGGAAGGAGCAGCGATGATTAGAACAAAAGGAGAAGCAGGTACAGGTAATATAGTTGAGGCTATTCGTCATCAGAGAATGGTTAATTCTATGATAAAGAAGCTAGAGAGTATGGATGACTGTGAGTTATATGAGCTTGCAGAGGAGTACGTGGAACCCTATGTTAATGCAACGAAGGTACTTACTAATCAACCAGTTAAAGAGGATACACCAGTGTTTGGAGACTATAGTTACTCTATAGTTAAAAAAGAGGTATATGATATCTTGAGGGAGATAAAGAAGCTTCAGCGTCTACCTGTTGTAAACTTCGCTGCAGGTGGAATAGCAACACCTGCAGATGCAGCTATCATGATGCAGCTGGGAAGCGATGGAGTATTTGTTGGCTCAGGTATCTTTAAATCTGAGAATCCATCAGAGAGAGCCAAAGCAATTGTTGAAGCAGTTACACACTATGATGATCCTAAAACTATAGCTGAGGTTAGTAAAAACCTTGGAGAAGCAATGCATGGGATTGATATTAAAGCTATTCCTGAAGAACAACGTCTCCAGGAGAGAGGATGGTAAGTATTGGCGTTATAGGTGTCCAAGGAGCTGTTTCTGAGCATGTATTAGCTACTGAGAATGCTCTAGATAAACTAGGGTTGAAAGGCAAGGTTTCCATAGTTAAAACACTTTCAGATTTAGATGGTGTAGATGGAGTTATACTACCTGGTGGAGAAAGTACAACTATTTCAAGAATGCTTGGAGTAACAGATTTACTTGAAGCTATAATGGACAAGATAAAAGATGATGATATACCAGTTATGGGAACATGCGCAGGTTGTGTACTTCTAGCTAAAAAAGTGGTTGATAAACCCAAGGATCTTCAACTCCTAGAGTTAATGAATATGGAAGTTGAGAGAAACGCTTTTGGAAGACAAAGAGAATCCTTCGAACAACTATTAGAGATTGAAGGTTTCACTAAACCTTTTAATGCTGTATTTATAAGAGCACCAGTGATCAAGAGAGTATGGGGAAGCTGCAACGCTTTATCATACATTGATGATAAGATAGTTATGGCTAAGGAGAAAAAGTTTTTGGCGATAGCATTCCACCCAGAGTTAACTAGTGATACTAGAGTCCATGAATATTTCATCTCACTTATATAAGAAAAAAGAAGAAAGGATTTAGAAGATGTTTAAGCTTTCATGATGGCAACCAGGAAGATTCCCAAGGCGAGTAATGCACCGATGATGGCTCCGATTACTGATGCTACTCCATTGGTTACTGATCCAACGAAGTTGAGTATCCCTGTGGGTGTACCCATTATAGATGCTAGTACACCTGAACCCCATAGAAATATTACTCCAACGATTAACCCTATGAGGATTAATATTCCACCGATTGCTCTACTTCTACCGGATCCAAAGTAAGCTGTGAAAATACCAGCTATGATAGTAGCTATAGCAAAAACCAAAAGAAGCATACTTAGGAAATATTGGGGTAACCCCTCCATATTTTTATCACCTCAAAACCTTGTTCCAGTTAGAGTCTTTGTATCGATAACTCCCTCAATCGATCGTATCTTGTTAACAACGATATCACCCAGTTTTTCGAAGTCCTCAGCTTCAATCTTAGCTATGAGATCATACTCACCGAATAGTGGGTGAAGTTCAACGATCTCTGGAACCTTTGATAGCTTATTGTACACCTCATGTTCATGAGCAGGTTTCGCACTTATAAGTACAAACCCTATCGCCATGTGCCTTCCTCATCTACTCAACTTGTTAATAACTGGGTATATTCTCATATCATATAAACCTTTTCAAAAAACAGTTCATGTGTGTAGTCCCAAAAATATTTCCCACCTTATCAACTCCTCCTAGTTCTACACCTAAAAATATGAAGCTTACCAGGAGGAGGATAAGGTGGCTTGTAAAACGAAAGAAGAAAGGTATGAGTAGTAAGGAGTATAGCTAAGGCATTAAAGATCTCTAAACGCACGGAGGTGAATCAGGGTTTAGGTGGATGTATATGCAGGATGGTGAGATCCCTGTTATAGGTGAGAATATTGGTAGACCAAAGAGAGAGGGCACAGAAAGAGAGAAAATGAATTGTTTTAGAAGCTAAGAAGAAGTATAAACTGGGTGCTAGACATCTTGAACCCATAATTAAAGAGGGAATATGGTATGTATATACCTCACAACTGTGTCTATGTGATTCTCCTCGAATTGGGTTTAGTGGAGGAGGCCCTTGAGAAAAGAACGTAGAAAATGGATACGTTATGAGATATAGTTTATCAGCTGCACCCTATGGATTAGCATGAGAATAGCGATGGTATAAAAGGGTTTGTGTTATAGAGGATGATGCCCTTTAGGAAGATATATTAGCAGGTGGAGAATTTTAAGCATAGCCATGAAAAGAATGGCATCCAGATCTTCAAAGAATTAGTAGAGAGATACTGGGATAAAGTAGGGATGTTGAAGGAGCTTATAATTTGATAATGGTTCTAGTTTCAGTGTGCTCATAGGATAGATGAGAAGGGTGATTGGGATAGTGAATTCAAGAGAGTAGTAGAAGGATATGATACAAAGATTATACATATAAGGGGGGAATCACCCCCCAAAGCAATGGTAAGATCAAGGAAATGGTATGAACATATGAAAAGGTTAGAGGAGAGTTTAATTCATTTGAAGAGTTCATTAACTGGTATAATACTGTTAGGCCGCATGAAAGTCTAGGTTGGAAGTATAATCACTTGGAGACACCTAGAAGAAGCCTTCTGGAGGAAACCTATCAGAAGGATATCTAGGTATGTGTGATTTTGGATGGTGATATTGATGGGAATTAACAAAAGTAAATTAGTGGGAAATAATTTCGGGACTATACACTTTCATAAAAATAGGTAGTAGTATAATAGGAATAGTATACCTACTATTAGGAATATTATCCATACTAGGTATGCTATCTTTATATAGTATAGTATCCTAGCTTTTTTCTCTGGTGTATCAATTATTTCTCCTAGTATTGGATCATCTTCTAGGTTCATTGTTTCTTTGATTCCATGATTGCTTTAATACGTTTCCTTCTGAAGAAGTCTTCCCTCTCTAATTCCTCTAGTTGCATCTCTATGTATCTCTGTGTTGCTTTGAGTTTAGGTATAAGAGTGTTTTCTAGCACGTTTACTCTACGTTTAGTTTTCTCTATCTCCAGTGCTAGACCTTGTATTCCTCCTTCTAAGTCTGCTAACTCTAGTAGTTTCCTTAGTATGTTAACTAGTTGTTGTTGTGCTTCATCTAATTTTGCACAGGTTCCTATCATTGGATAAGTTGGTTTCTCTGGTAGTCTAAGGTTATCTATTATTATCTTCGGTATCTTTACTCCCATTATGTTATCTTCTCTAAATACTATCTCGTTTATTGGCATTATATATTCCGCTGCCTCTTTAACTCTATCCTCTCCTATTAGCATCTGTGCTTGTATAAGTGATGTGTATGCTTCTTTGAATAACTCGTCTATCTCTTTTCTAAGTTTTTTTCGTTGCTCTATGAGTCGAAAGAATCTCTCAACAAGAGCATCTCTCTTCTCCTCCAGTAGTTTATGTCCCTTCTCCGCTAGGACTAGTTTCTTCCGTATCTCTAGAAGCTCCATTCTTGTTGGTTTTACTCCCTCTAGAATTTGCTCTGTCATCTCTGCTCACTTGGTAGATATTTTTTGATGTATTTCTCATCTATCTTCTTTAGTTCTCCTCTTGGTAGTTTCGCTAGTAGTTTCCAACCTATATCCAAGGTTTGTTGTATGCTTCTATCCTCATGATCTCCTTGATTGATGAATTCTTGTTCAAAGGTATCCGCGAACTCTAGGTATGCTTTATCTCTCTCTGAGAGTGCTTCTTCTCCTACTATTGCTACTAGGTCTCTTAGGTCGCATCCCTCTGCATATGCAGCGTATAACTGGTTTGCTACTCCAGCGTGGTCTTCTCTTGTTCTACCTTCTCCGATTCCTCTATCCATTAGTCTTGATAGGCATGGTAGTACTGCTATTGGTGGGTATATACCTTTTTTATGTAATCCTCTATCTAGTACTATCTGTCCCTCTGTAATATATCCCGTTAGATCTGGTATTGGATGTGTTATATCATCATCTGGCATGGTTAGCATTGGTATCTGTGTTATGGATCCTTTTTTCCCTTTAATTCGCCCTGCTCTCTCATAGATGGTTGCTAGGTCTGTATACATGTACCCTGGGTATCCTCTTCTACCCGGTACTTCTTCTCTGGCTGCTGCTATTTCTCGTAGTGCCTCTGCATAGTTAGTCATATCTGTGAGTATCACTAGGACATGCATATCTAAATCAAACGCCAGGTATTCTGCGCATGTTAAAGCCATTCTTGGTAGGATTATCCTCTCAATTGTTGGGTCATCAGCTAGGTTTAGGAACATGGTTGTACGCTCTAATGCACCTGTATCTTCGAAGTCTCTAATGAACATGTTGGCTTCCTCTGAGGTTATACCCATGGCGCAGAATACTACTGCGAAGGATTCTTCTTCTCCTAGTACCTTGGCTTGTCTAGCTATCTGCGCCGCTAGTGTGTTATGTGGTAACCCTGCTCCTGAGAAAATCGGTAGTTTCTGTCCTCTAACAAGAGTGTTGAGTCCATCTATAGCTGATATACCTGTTTGTATAAACTCTCTAGGGTATTCTCTTGCATAAGGATTGATTGGGTTTCCATTGATATCTCTTCTATCCTCTGGTATTATTGGTGGTGCTCCATCTATTGGGTTTCCTGTTCCATCGAATATTCTACCAAGCATGTCTTTGGACACACCGAGTTTCATTGTTTCTCCGATGAATCTAGCAGATGTCCTTTTGGTATCTAATCCTCTTGTACCCTCGAATACTTGTATAACTGCCTTATCTAGGTATGCTTCTAGTACTTGCCCTGTTCTTTCTTCTCCGCTACTTGTTTTAATCTTTACAACCTCGTTGTATGCTACGTCTCTTACTCCTTCTACGATCATTAATGGCCCTGAGACTTCGGAGACTGTTGTATACTCTATGGATTTATCACTCAACTTTATGTCACCTCCTCTATGAGTTTTGTGAATTCCTCCTCCATCATCTTCTCTATTTCTTTGAACCTCTCCTCGTATTCTTCGTTTGATGTAGTAGCCATCCTAGCGATCTGTTCCCTAGTTTTCATCTTTAGTATATCATCAATATGCACATGTTTCTCCACTGCTTCTTGTAGTTTATCTGAGAATCTTAGTATTATACGTAGCATCTCATATTGTTTCTTACTGGGACAATAGGTATCTACCTCGTGGAATGCATTCTGCTGAAGGAAGTCTTCCCTTATCATCCTCGCTGCCTCTAGTATCCCTCTTTCTCTAGCTGGTAATGCATCTGGTCCAACTAGTTTAACGATTTCTTGTAACTCTGATTCTTTTTGTAGTAGAGCCATTGCTTTGTTTCTAAGGTTAAGCCATTCTCCTCCTACATTCTTTGTCCACCAAGCACTAACCTCGCTTAGATAAAGGGAGTATGATTTAAGCCAGTTGATTGATGGGAAATGTCTTCGATCAGCGAGGTCTGCATCTAGTGCCCAGAATACTTTCACTATTCTAAGAGTATTCTGCGCTACTGGTTCTGAGAAGTCTCCACCTGGCGGTGACACTGCACCCATTATAGAAATAGAACCCTCCCTAGGCTGCGATCCTAGGAGTTGTACTCTCCCTGCTCGCTCATAGAACTCTGCTAATCTAGATGCTAGGTACGCTGGGTATCCTTCTTCTCCTGGCATCTCCTCTAGTCTACCAGAGATTTCTCTCATAGCCTCAGCTAGTCTAGATGTACTATCAGCCATGAGTGCTACATCATAACCCATATCTCTATAATACTCTGCTATAGTGATACCTGTGTATACGCTTGCATCTCTAGCAGCTACTGGCATATTAGAAGTGTTAGCGATGAGTACTGTTCGATTCATAAGTGGTTCCCCGCTTTGTGGGTCTTTAAGCTCTGGGAATTCTCTGAGTACATCTGTCATCTCATTTCCTCTTTCACCGCAGCCAACGTAGACTACTACTTGTGCATCACTCCACTTAGCTAGTTGGTGAAGTGTAACTGTTTTACCTGTTCCAAAGCCTCCTGGTATAGCTGCTGTTCCACCTTTAGCTATTGGGAAGAAGGTATCTATTACTCTTTGACCTGTTATCAATGGTAAGGATGGATCAAACTTCTTCTGTATCGGTCTAGGTTTCCGTACAGGCCAGTATTGATGCATGCTAAGTGGTTTCTCCTCTCCATCTGGTGTTTTAAGGTGTGCTATCTTGTCTATAACAGTGTATTCTCCCTCGGGTTCTATATGAGTAATTGCGCCTTTTAGATCTGGTGGTATGAGGATTCTATGAGTTATTAAACTAGTTTCCTGTACCTCACCTATTATATCTCCACCTACTACTTGATCTCCTTCTCTAACAATAGGCTTGAAAAACCATTTCCTTTGATGGTCAAGAGCTTCTGTTTCTACTCCTCGTTGTATGAAGTCACCGGTTTCCATGTATATCTTTGGTAGTGGACGTTGTATTCCATCATATATGTTTGTTAGTAGACCCGGTCCTAGTTCAACGGAGAGTGGCATACCTGTTGATTCTACTCTCTCCCCTGGTTTTAAACCACTTGTATCCTCATATACTTGTATAGTCGCTATATCCTGGTTTAACCTAATAATCTCCCCTATAAGTCTTTCTTCTCCTACTCTAACTACATCATACATTTTTGCTCCACGCATATTATCTGCTTCTATGACTGGACCTGAGACACGCGTGATTCTACCCTCAACTGGGTTTTCCATGATTCCTTATACCCTCCTTTAGGTTATTTCTACTCCAACAGCTTTTTTGATGAGCTGGGAGACTATATCGATGTGTTCTCTTCGTCTCCCTCTTTTATCAGGTATCTCTACTATTATAGGTAGTCTATGTGTATATCTATATTCTCTTAGTCTCCTCCCTAGTTTATCTGCAAGTTCTTCTGTTATAAGTATCAGTCCAAGGTTTTCTCGTTCTATTAGTTTATTCCACTGTTTTATTTCTTCACCTTCTATAGGTGTAACTAGGTCTTTAACTCCTGCTAGTCTAAGAGCAACTGCTGTGTCTTTATCGCAGAATCCTATTATCCTCAACTTTATTTCTCCTCCACTATTAGTAGTGGTTTTATATTCTCTAATGGTAGTTGTTCTCCTATACCTTTAGCTATGATTCTAAGGTTTCTAATCTCTATTTCTTTTGAAACCAGGAATCTAATCGTAGGGCCAATTGTTGTGTAGTTACTAGTAGATATGTCCCTAGCATGTTTTAGTAATAGTTTATCTAATGCTATCGTTAGTTGCTGCACAGATGTTTTAAAATCTATGTTTTTTAAAACCCCATAGTAGCTTGTTCCTTCTAACTGGGAGATGAGTTGAGGTATATCCCTAGTTTGTATTAATTCTTTATACTTCCAGAGTGGTATCTCAACTCCTTCTCCTAGGAATAATTTTAGGATGGTTTCCTCATCATATTTAAGTTGTTTCGCTCTAAATAATAGTTTAAGGTTCTCTATATCTAATAATCTATCTATGTATTCTTGTAATCCTTTTCTGCATCCATGTGGAACACTGGTTTCTCTTAGTTTATCTATAATGTATCTATCAACATAGGCATCTATCAGTAGTGGTTTATCCGTTCTATTTCTAATTAATTCTATGAGCTCTACTGGGAAGCCATGTTGCCTCAAAGTAGATTCTATGTCTTCGGTTTCTATTAAATCCTTTATAATCTGCTTCGTTATATTGGATTTAATCTTTTTTAGATCAACCTGTATCTCCTTACCCTCTGCTAGGTCTCTAAATGCTTTTTTGAGTATATGTGAATCCATTTTCTGTAGAAACATATCATAGAATCCTTGCATCTTCTTTGAGTTATCCCTCTTTAAGTCTTCTATGAATCTCGGTAGTATCTCATCTATGGATTCCTGTAATTCTAGGGTTGTTTCTCCTTCAACCTTATAGTCTCTATGTGTTGAGAGGTGTTCTATGAATCCCTTTAGAGTCTTTGATTCCAGTAGTCTCTCTATATTTGAGGACTCTAAGAATGGGTTTCCCATTGCTTCTATCTTAGCATTAGGATACACGAATAGTACTGTTGTCTTGAAACTCCTAGCTAGTATAGCTGTGGGTATGATGATTATAGCTGCTATGGTTATCCATGTTAATGGATTACTTGGATCTAGGAGGAACATAGTTGTTTCAGCTCCCTTGGAAGAGTATTTTACCTATTATTGTACGTATCACTGGTTTCTTTCTCTCTAGTATCCCCTCGAAGGTGTTATCCACTCTCATGTTTCCATCTAGTGATTGTAGTACAACTCCTCCTATAGCGTTTATATATCCCTTGACTGGTATCCCATGTTTTCCTAGTATCTCTTTGTCTTCCTCTCTAGATATATATGCTTCTAGCTCACTAGGCATGTTTTTCTTAGTTTCACTTATTATCTTATCAAGTATATTCTTGTATTCCTCGCTGCTTAATGTTTTTAGTTTCTCAAATGCTATGTTGAAGCATTCCTCTATAATCTCTTCTCTTACTCTCATTATCGCCCTCTGTGCTTCTTGATGCGCCTTTGAAAGCCTTATCTTCTTTAGATTCTCCACTTGTTTTTTACCATTAGCTATTATCTTCTCTGCTTCCCTCTCCGCTTGTTTCTTTGCATTACCTATTATCTCCTCTGCTGCTCTCTCTGCTTCTCTAATTATCTCCCTGGTTTTTTCTTCTGCATCTCTTTTTATTCGACTAATGAGTTTCTCCGCTGACATATAAACCTATTTCAAATAGTTTTTTATAGTAGTCCTAAACCCGTCATCAGTAGTATTCCTACTAGTAAACCAAAGATTGCTATGGTTTCTGGCATAACCGTGAATATGATTCCTCTAGCTGCTACATCAGGGTTTCTACCAACAGCGCTAATAGATGATGATGCAACCATTCCCTGATTGATTGCTGATATACCTGTTACTCCTACTGCTAAACCAATCCATACTGATCCCATCCCAGCGAGTGGAGTTATACTCTCGTTTCCTCCTCCTAGTAGTCCCGCTCCCATCATTAGTAGTATAGCTGTGAGTAAACCATATACTGATTGAGTCATCGGTAATACTTGTAACACTAGGCATTTCCCAAATAAATTGGGTTTCTCAGCTGTAACTGCTATAGCTGAGGATCCAGCTAAAGCGAGACCAATTGCTGATGATACACCTGCTATGCTTATAGCGAGAGCGCACCCTAGGATTACTAGGGTTCTAGGGTCTCCTTGTTGCTCTGTTACCTCTTGTGCTAGTGTGTATCCTGTTGCTGCTAATAGTAGCAGAAGCATCATTGATGGAAATATTATTCTATTCTTCATCTATCTTCTCCTCCTATAGTTTTTGTATACCTCCGTTTCATTTGAAACGGAGTAAATTCTTTTCCTCCACCTTCATAGAATCTATTGAAGAATTCCACATATTGTAAACGTAGAGAATGCACACCTGCACCAAGAGCTTGTAGTAGTAGATTAGCGAGGTGTGCAATAATCAATATAATTGGTAACAAGATGATTCCAATATATGGTATCATGGTTGGTATTAAACCTGCTACTACGTTGAATGCTAACGCCATCCCTGCTGTTGCTAAGCCTAATGCTAA
Organism: uncultured Thermoplasmatales archaeon; assembly: GCA_964499875.1. Taxonomy (GTDB): domain Archaea; phylum Thermoplasmatota; class E2; order DHVEG-1; family DHVEG-1; genus B44-G15. Next base: position 11,706 of record CAZCPZ010000022.1, read on the forward strand.
TAATCTAGCATAGGAGAGCCAATCTCCAACGTATCCTGTGATATCGAAGAAACCCGTTGGACCTGAGCTTATGAAGAGCTGTATTAAACCTATGATTACCAGTATGATTGCAACTATGAATAATACTTGGTTTATCTGCCAGTCTAATATGAAGTATCCTATTAGTATTGCTCCTCCTATCTGTAATGGTATCCAACAGGATTGCTCTGTGAGTA
>CAZCPZ010000023.1:0-11898 GCA_964499875.1 uncultured Thermoplasmatales archaeon
ACTAGGGAATAGAGAACTAGTATCCCTAGAGATAGCTAGAGAGATTGTTAGAGAAGGAGACTTTCCATCAATAGAAGAAGCGCTTGACCAAGCAATTAGAACAGGACTAGCGATACTAACGGAAGGAGTACTAGTAGCACCACTAGAAGGAATAGCTGATGTGAAACTAGGGAGAAACTTTGATGGAACAAACTATGTTGACCTATACTTCTCAGGACCAATTAGGAGTGCTGGTGGTACTGGGCAGGCAATGAGTGTACTAATAGCGGATGTAGTGAGAAGAGAACTAGGGATAGATAGATACAAGCCTACACCAGAGGAGATAGAACGTTATAAAGAAGAGATACCACTATATAAGAGAGTACAACACCTCCAGTATACACCAACCGTTGAGGAGATACACCTAATAGTAGAGAACTGCCCAGTATGTATAAACGGAGAAGGCACAGAGGATGAAGAAGTAACAGGTAACAGAGACTTACCAAGAGTAGCTACAAATCGACTCCGCGGAGGAGCCTGCCTAGTTATAGCAGAAGGACTCTGCCTAAAAGCACCAAAGCTACTTAAACATGTTAAAAACCTAAAACTAGAGGGATGGGAATTCCTAGAGAAGTTTGTAAACAAAAACTCTTCTAACCAAGAAGATGAAACCACTAGTAATGGTATACCAGATATACCTCCATCTGAGAAATATATTGGTGAAGTCATAGCAGGGAGACCAGTACTAGCGTATCCATCTAGGAAAGGAGGATTCAGGTTAAGGTATGGTAGATCTAGAACCGCTGGTTTAGCATCAACCTCTATACACCCAGCATCTATGAGACTATTCAATGATTTCATAGCAATAGGAACACAAATGAAGACAGAGAGACCAGGGAAAGCAACAATTGGTACACCATGTGATGAACTAGATGGACCACTAGTACTACTAAGGAATGGTGACTTCATACAGCTGACAAGTGATACAATAATTGATTCATCTAGTATACAGGAAATAGTTGATATCGGAGAAATATTGGTACCATATGGAGAATTCCTAGAAAACAATTCTTTGTTACCAAGAGCATCATATAGCTATGAATGGTGGATACAAGAACTACAGAAAACCATGGGTTTACTACCCAAGGGATATACAACCAAAGAAGTCATAGAAGCAGATAACCTAACAGCGAAGAGAATCAAAGAAGAATTCTCCAAAGAGATAAATCTAAGGCATCCATCATTCAAAGAAGCACTGGATATATCCATAAAATATGATATCCCCTTGCATCCAGACTATAATCTATTCTGGCATGATATAACACCACTACAAGTAAGAGAACTACACAAATATATCAAAGAAAACTCTACTATAGATAACAATAACTTGATACTACCACTAGATAACCATATTAAAAACATTTTAGTGGAATTAGGAGTACTACATAAGAAGAGAGGTAACAGTATAATCATAGAGAAGTATAGTTTACCTCTCATACGATGCCTAGGATTAGATATAGAAGATAATAGGATCACTGAGACTGAGAGGACACATCTAATAGAAACCTTATCTGAGGATGAGTCTACTATCTCAATTATATCAAAACTAGCTGGTATAAGGATTAGAGAGAAAGCACCAGCTAGGATAGGTACGAGGATGGGTAGACCAGAGAAAGCAGCGCAGAGGAAGATGCGTCCACCACCACACGTATTATTTCCACTAGGGCAATATGGAACCAATCAGCGTTTATTTAGTAAAGCAGCAGAGTATGAGTATATAGAGGTAGAAGCAGGTAAAAGAAAATGCCCTAGGTGTGGTAAAACAACCTACAAAGTACAATGTGACTGCGGAGAGCATACAGAGCAAATCGAGGATAGAGTAGAGATCTTCCAAATCAATGTCTCACAGGAACTAGAACGAGCAAGAAGAAACCTGAGACTTAGAAGCATACCAGATAACATCAAGGGTGTACAAGGAACAATATCAAAACACAAGACACCAGAGCCAATAGAGAAGGGTATACTTAGAGCAAAACATGATGTAACAGTATTCAAAGATGGAACAATAAGATTCGATATGACAGATGCACCATTAACGCATTTCAAACCCAAGGAGATACAAGTATCTATTGAGAAACTACATCAACTAGGATACACCCATGACTACCTTGGTAATCCACTAGAGGATGAGGATCAAATATGTGAACTAAGAGTACAAGACATAGTTATATCCAAAGCATGCGCAGAATACTTCATGAAAGTAGCAGCATTCATAGATGACCTACTAGTTAGATTCTACAAACTAGAGAGATTCTATAATATTAGGAAACTAGAAGACCTAGTAGGGCACCTAGTAATAGGTTTAGCACCACATACCTCAGCTGGTTCATTAGCGAGAATCATTGGTTTCACAGATGCACAAGTATGTTATGCGCATCCATATTACCATGCTGCTAAACGTAGAAACTGCGATGGAGATGAGGATGGAGTCATGCTACTAATGGATGCATTATTAAACTTCTCCCACGCGTATATACCAGATAAACGCGGTGGTAGAATGGATCTACCACTGATACTAACCACTCGCCTAGACCCTTCTGAGATAGATAAAGAGGCACATAATGTTGATACACTAGCTAGATACCCACTAGAATTCTATGAGGCAACACTAAGGCATGCTCACCCCAGGGATGTAGAGGATATAATGGGAGCAGTAGCATCTAGACTAGGGACACCAATGCAGTATGAACAATTTGGTTTCACACATAACACTAGTGATATCTCAATGGGTCCAAAGACTTCTAGATACAAGACCTTGAAATCAATGATGGATAAAATGAATGCACAACTAGAACTAGCAGCTAAGATTAGAGCAGTTGACGAGGCAGATGTAGCATATAAGGTTATAGAACGACATTTCCTACCAGATATACTAGGGAATCTAAAGGCTTTTAGTAAACAATCAGTGAGATGCCCCACCTGTAACATAACATATAGACGGATACCACTCTCAGGTAGATGCAGGAAATGTAATGGTAAACTAAGTTTAACAGTACATGAGAAATCAGTTAGAAAATACCTAGATATCTCCAAGGAGATAGCAGAGAGATACCATATACCACCCTATGCTTATCAACGTATAAAACTAGTTGAGAAATCCATCAACTCATTGTTTATGAGCGATAAACTAAGGAAGACAAAGCTAACAGACTTCCTCTAGATTTAATCCATTAAGCTTTAAATTAGAAGAATTTTAACACCTCAATTCTATCCACCGCTTCCCTTCCAATCAAGTTATAGGCAACAACTTTTATCTCATGTCTAAAGAAAACCGTGTCACTCCAACTCCAACAATAAGGTTCCTCATCATCACTATACCTAAACCTGTCATCTATATAGAAATCCACTCTATCTATACCACTACTTGTATCAGAGGCATTAACAACTATATCAATAGATCCAAATATAATAGGTACATGGGAATCCACAATCTTCTTGTTATTAAAATAGATTGCATAACTAGGTTTCATAATATCAACACTGGGAGTAGTAATAGATACTCCCTCTAAGACCATAGATGGGTCACCATAGAGGTTGAAAGTAAACATATTACAATACTCTGCATAATGATTCAAACTATAGTTAAGATTGCATAGATACTTAGCATGATACAGTGCCTTCCCAATTGATTCTCCATTCTTTATCATAAACCTATTAAACTCTAGGCATATAGATTCAGCGCCACCTGGTATAATAGGCCAGTTTGATGTACCATAGGGTGTACGAGTTGAACTTATAATCCCAGAGGAGGCACCAAAAAAGGGTTTAGTTAATAAATCAACTCCTAGTCTACCACCAAAACCTTGCTCAGGAGCACCAACTCTACAAGAAATAGCGAATACAATAGATGGGTAATCATCATCCAAGTTGGAGGAGGTGCTAAGGAAATTATACCATCTAATCTCAGAAAACTCTGGTATATTATCTCCATCATCTCTCACCCAGACTTTCCTTGCAACTCTATTACTCCAACCATGAGCAGCCCAGTTTACTATGCCATATTGATTCTCTCTCCAATCAAACGTGAAGTCATCTTCATTCAAAGCTTTCCATTTATAGGTAGAGGTTTCAACTCCTTCTTGTTCACTATAATGACTCACTAGCCAATCACTCATAACTTCTCTCTCAATCATATCCATACAAGTTGCTCCATCTACTGCTTTATGCCCAGGTGTCTCATTAGTGAAGTAGAAGAATGCCCCAGCATTCAAAGCATGATGCTTCCACTCACCAGTGTCTCTCTCGAAACTAATAATCTTATTAAGCGTATAAACCACTCTATCTATATCACTAGTTGGAATCCTACCAACATATACATCCGCTAGGAAATCAGGTTTATCCTCACCATACTCACCATATACTCCATCCCTATCGTAATCCCAGGATTCCTCATCTGAGGAGGAGAGATCAGCGTAATAGTAATCAGTTGGTATACCATCGACTTCTAAACTAGGGTAACAATACCTCATTGGAATAACTCTATAGTCACCAACTAATAGAACATACTTGATACTCCATCTAAGATAATATTCTCTTAAGAAATTACGTATCTGCTCAGCTAAATCAACACCTGGTTGACCACTAATGATTTCATCTGAAACTAGAATAGTTTTAACATTATAACCAAGGTTTCTCTTCCACTCTATGAAACCAGAGGAGTTAACAGCATCATAGAGAGTATTAGTTGTAATAATAACATAGGTATCCCGTGTTTGATTAATTGGTAACTCATGTTCATCCATGTTATCTCCATGGATAGAGTATTTGATTATAACCTCAGCGTTTCTATAATAAACAACTCTACCTGTTTCTAAGTAATAGTTGAAGGGATAGATAGATATCAAAGCATATGGTTCTCCCCGTAATATTCTTACATCTCTGAGTTCTCCAACTACTCCTGGGTAAACCCCTTTCTCTTGAGAATATACTATCTCCTTAGGTTTCTCTTCCAGTAGAGGCTTATGATCCAAGGGAATAGGAAGTGGAGTATAAGCAATACTATACACCCCAGGTAGCTGAGTAGCATTTAAACCCTTAACAACAACATCCTCTACTCTAGCATATAGTGGGAGAGGAACCATTATATTCTTAGATGGTAGAATAGGTTTACCAGGTACCATTAGGTAACTAGAAGTATTTGTTTGAAATAATTCTCCTAAACTAGTATCTACAACCCTATAATTCATTGATAGAGAAACCTTGAACACTAGCTGCCCATCTAAGGTTACGTTAAAGTTTCCACCTGCTAAACCATTTAACCCTACGCTAATTAAAATAATAACTAGGATAACTCTTTTAACCACAACTCATCCCCCAAAGTTTCTCATTAAAATATATTGTTTCAACAAACCTCTTCCTCAACTCCCCTTCTCTGAACAAGTAATCTAGTAAAACAGAGGTCTTACTACTAGGAGGTATCATGATTTGTTTACTCCCACACCATAACAGGGTTTCATCCTTCACTATCTTCTCACTATCACTTGGATACCAACTAGGCATCTCCTCAGGTGAAAACCTTGAGAGTACTCTCTCGCATCTACCATCGATACCTATAACCCTGATTCTCCTCTCAAAACCTTTTCCATTCCACTTCCATGTAAAATAAGCGATTTTATCGCCACTTGGAGAGAACTGTGGTAGAATATCTGATTCATCATCATTATCCGTGACTTGTTTCACATTAGAACCATCTATATTGGCAGTGAAAACCTTGTATACTGGGAGACCATGGTTTCCCTTCTCACTAATTTTAGCTGAGAACACAATCATATCACCACTAGGGGAAAACATAGGGTCATGGTACGCCAGGAGTGTAGAGTTAGTAGATAATACAAGGTGTTTACCGCTACCATCCTCATTCATCATATAAATATTCCATCTACCACTATACCCCTTAGAGTAAACATAGAGTATCCTACTAGGTTTAGAGAAAGAGAAACTAGGATCAGCATAGAATTCCCCTATAGATGCATTTGTTAACCTAGTTACATTACTACCATCGGGATCCATAGTATATATATCCAAGCAGCTTAGATCCCCATGGGTATCTGATACATAAACTATCTTAGATCCATCATGATTCCAATGTGGAGAAGCCTCTAACCTACTATTATTTGTTAACCTAGTGAGATTAGTTCCATCAGCATCCATAACAGCTATCTCCCAACCAGGATCAGTCTCCACTGTATCCCTAGAGGGGTTATAGTGGATAGCGAAAACAATCTTATCACCACTAGGTGAAATATCTGGTTGATGCTCCCAGTATAAGTTATAGGTTATCCTCTCTATACCTAAACCATACTCATCCATACTATACAACTCCCAGTATCTCTTAATAGAATCTATACCAATAGGTGCATCTCTTAGACTCTGGAAAACTAGTTTATCATGAGATAAATAGGCATCCCCCTGCTTCTTCTCCTCACAGCCAACTAGGGTAGCTAAACATAACAAGAGTATAGATAAAATAAAAGAAGTCTTCATAAACTAGCCCTCCTTTATTTGAAGAATAATCTAGACCATGGATGAAAACCTATTTTCCTTCTACCCCTTATGGTAACGAGTAGAGGGTCAGACCAAGGACTCTCATCTCCATTTGTATCCATAGCCTTAACTTTAACCTCATATCTCCCTCTCCTCTCCCAGGAATGCTTCATAACAATAATCTCACTAGAATTATAGGGGCCAATCCAACTACTCTCCTCATCACCCCAACTCCACTTATAATAGATTTTATCTCCATCGAAATCAGTTGATGAAGAAGTATAAGTATACTCCACACCTCTCCTACCATGTACTACTCCAGAGGGTTTAGAAGGCTTACTAGGTGGATGATTCTCTGTATCAATAGAGAACTCAATAATCTTTACATGAGTCTCACCTGTCTTCTTTATATATACTCCAACTGCTAGTTTCAACCCATCTGGACTCCAAGAGAGATCAGCACATATAGTATCCCCTTGATACTCTGGGTAACCAGGTTCATTGAAATAAGTAATCCTTTTTGGCTCTGAGCCATCTATATTCATAAGCCATACATCTGTCCTCAACCATTCCCCATAGTTATTTGAATCATTCCTAATACCATAAGGAGTACTAGATATGTATGCAAAATCATCATTCCTAGGTGAAAGCTGCGCATGTTCATCCCACGCCGCTGGTTCCCCGTTTCTACCGGAGCTAAATGTTAAACGTTTAACCTCATCTGGATTAGAGAAATCCATTCTCCCAATATCCATAGCGCTCTCATCCATCCCTTCAACATCTGTGCAAGTAAAATATATCCAAGAATCATCTCCTCCGAAACCATGTGTCTCATACCAGTTATCCATAACAGCAGGTTCGTAATAAGAGATATTCTCTAGATGTGGAATAGGGTTAGTAACAAAGTCTGCAACAGCAATCCTCCAGTTACCATATAATCCTTCAACACCTTCTAAATCTCCCCAGATAAGTTTTCTACCATCATGACTGAAATGAGGATGCAGAGAACCACCAGCTGGGAGAGTATCTCTAACATCAGTGAGTTGATAAAACCTATACTCTATTAAATCCAGTACCCATAGATCATTATATACTCCTCCACCAGGTCTACAAGGTCTATGCCAAGAATCCATGAAATGCCAACTCTTCTCAGCTTGAAAAACTAGGTATCGACCACTTGGATGCCAAGCAGATTGACCCTGATGCCTATTAGGTAAAACAGGGTTATCACAAGTGAGACACCTAGCATCAGTGCCATTAGGATGAACCATGTATACATCCGTGAAACCATCCCTGCCTCTAACATCATAGGTTATCCATTCTCCATCTGGTGACCAATCCATTTGACCACCATAGTTACCGACACCTCCTGGTGGTGTTAGAGTAGTTATATTAACAACTTTATAACTAGAAGTTCCTCCAACACTATGAGCAGTATAATTCATCTCTAAGTTATAGTAGATGTCACTAGTGGAGATAACAGGTGTAACTATTGCTCCAATAAAAATCATAAAACATGCTATAGAGATAGTTTCCCTCATAAATAGATATCAAGACAAACCTAGTTTTTATTATTTTGCCCAAATCTACTCCATTTCTAACCCAAAACATACATTTTCTCAGTGATGTTCATAAGATTCAATCTATGAATTCTTAATTGTTTTTGCATAACCTTCAAATATCAATTTCAACATGCAATATTGGCTTTAGAAAAGGTAGGAAGATACATGGTTGAACAAAAAATTACACATATAAGTAGGAAAACCTGGTACAAGTGGTCCTTCTACATAAACATAGTACTATTCTTCATAGCAGCAACATCAGTATACTTCCTAGTAGTAGATACATACTATGCTGGTAAAACAGCTGTACTAGGGGGAGGAGACCTACTCTCGCAGGCTTGGCTATCTATAGCTAGAGACCTAGCGTTTCTATCAATATCCATGGCTCTAATATTCTTCCAATTCTTCAGAAACCTATTAACGATTATACGTAGATCCCTATAAGGGGAGAGAGTTTGGTGATAGGTGTAGAATAGACCGGGGAGGTAGGCGTTCCCTGTAACCAGAAATCGCCGATATGCTGGGGTCGAACCCAAGAGGCGGTGCGGCGGTCACCTATTGATCCATCTGTTCAACTATGAAACCCTGTCCCTTGGGACCGGAGGTGATGAGATCGTATGACCGGAGGGTCATACACTCATCTTTATTGCGGGAACCGGGTTAGGCACGGAAGTGAGCAGCCTCAACCGCAAACTACCGGTGCTCAAGGGGGTAACGGGGTTGAGAAGGCAGATGGGGAGTCAATGGGTGACACGTGCATCCACTCGCGGGGTTTCTACACCCACTAGAAAAAACTCTCCCCCTACTGCTATTAAGGTAAGATATGGGGTGAGTAACTAGTTATGAAAATACTAAGGGATACAACATTAGTCGATACATGGCAGAATTTCTTTGAGGAATACTATAAATCAGAGATTGAGACAGTAGCCTTCGAATACCCAGAGAAACGTAGTCTCTATGTTAACTACTGGGATATAGATAGAGCAGCACCAGATTTAGCGGAGCAGTTAATAGAGCAGCCTCATAAAACTATATTCAATGCTGAAGAAGCACTAAAAAATATAGATGTTGCCGCGGAGAAAGATATACGTTTACACTTCCGAGTAACTAATCTACCAGATATACATAGGATAAATATTAGAGAAATCAGGGCACAGCATCTTGGTAAACTAAAAGCAATAGAGGGGTTAGTTAAGAAAAGAACAGAGGTTCGACCAAAACTAAAAACCGCTGCTTTTATCTGTCAGAAATGCGGGGCGGTAATCAAAGTAGAGCAAGATGAGGATATAATCAAGGAACCCATGGAATGCTATGAGGATCAAGGAGGATGCGGTAGAGTATCTTCCTTTAAACTTTCTACTACTCTATCTACTTTCATTGATTCTCAGAAGATAGAGATACAGGAAAACCCAGAGGGACTAAGAGGAGGAGCGCAACCAGAGAGGATTACAGTATATCTAGAGGATGACCTCGTTGGTGAGATATCACCTGGGGATAGAGTTATTGTTAATGGAGTAATCTATTCTATACAACGTAGACGAGGAACAATACGGTTAACATCCTTCGATAAGGTTATGGATGCAGTAAGCCTTGAGAATCAACAACTAGCTTTTGAGGAGGTAGAGATAACAGAGGAGGATGAAAAAGAGATTCTAAGAATAAGTAAGGATCCAGAGATATATGAGAAGATGCGTCAAAGCATGGCACCAACCATATATGGTTTGGAAGTAGAGAAAGAAGCACTAGTACTACAGCTCTTTGGTGGAATAGCTAAGCATATGCCAGATGGATCGTATATACGAGGGGACATCCATACCCTACTAGTTGGTGACCCTGGTACAGCGAAATCACAGATTCTACACTACATGGCTAAACTAGCGCCTCGTAGCATCTATGCTTCTGGTAAAGCATCATCAGCAGCAGGACTCACAGCAGCAGCTGTTAGAGACGAGTTTGGAGAAGGACAATGGACACTAGAAGCAGGAGCACTAGTACTAGCGGATATGGGTATAGCATGTGTAGATGAGATAGATAAAATGGATGCACAAGATAGAAGTTCACTACACCAGGCAATGGAGCAACAAGAGATATCAGTAGCAAAAGCAGGTATAAACGCTACACTAAAATCTAGATGCGCAGTACTAGCAGCAGCGAATCCAAAACTAGGTAGATTCGATGATTTCATACCGATAGCGGAGCAGATCAATATGCCACCAGCATTACTATCGAGATTCGATTTAATATTCTCCATAATGGATAAACCTAGTAGGGAAAGAGATACTGCTTTAGCGGAGCATATACTGAGAACACACAAGGCAGGGGAGATGCAGGAGCATATAGCTAGAGTAAGGGAACCAAAATATAGTAAGGAGGAGAGGGATGAGTTACTTAAACCAGTTACACCAGTATTCACACCGGAATTCCTGAGGAAATATGTTGCCTATGCTAAGAGAAACGTATTCCCAGTTATGACAGAGGAAGCAATGAAACTAATTAGAGACTACTATGTTGACTTAAGGAATCAATCAAGAGAAACTGTACCATTCACTCCTCGTCAACTAGAAGCCTTTGTTAGACTAGCAGAAGCAAGTGCACGTGTAAGACTTAGCAATGAGGTAACAGTAGAAGATGCTAGGAGAGCAATAAACATCATCAATGCATATCTAAGGAGAGTAGGTTTTGATCACGAAACAGGGCGCTTCGATATAGATATCATAGCAACTGGTATAAGTCATTCTCAGCAGGAGAGGATGAGGATAATAATGGATATCATAAGACAGATATGTAATGAATCTAAAGATGGATTAGCAGCTAGAAATGAGATACTAGTGGAAGCAGAGACACAGGGAATGGATGCAGCAAAAGTAGAGCAAATACTGGATAAAATGGTTAGAGATGGTAGAATATATGAGCCAGCGTATGGTAAATACCGTTTAACCTCAGACTAGATTTTAGGAGAAGAGAGTTTACTAAGAGCCTTCTTAGCAACCCTACGGTTACCCTCGCCAATCTCTTCAACAACGAAATCAAGGAAAGTATTCTTTATATCATTCCAATTAAGGGAGGTTATACCGAAATCATATCTACGTTTAGCCTTATAAATAGTAGGGGTAATCTTACTCTTATCACTATTATCCATATGCAAAACATACTCCTTACCAAGAGCCTTCTTCCTCAAAAGCAATACTTCAAACCTACGGTTAAAATACTTAAAAGATGGATCCTTATCATAATACCTATACTCAAACTCATACTCTCTATTAATCGGAATTATACCTCTTTCCATAGTGCATCTCCACCCAACCTATGAATGCGAGAGAAGGGTATTAAAGTTTTTCCCTCTACATTTAGTGAGGACGATACTACTCCGGTGAGGGTTTATATTGTTGCAGAATCCCTGATAAACATAAAAAGCAAAAACAGTCTCTCTTCTACTAGAAACTCATCTCATTTTTGTTTTCCAATGAGTTATCTATTTTAGGAGATTAATGTTTTCCTAGTTCACTTCTAAGAGAAACCAGTGGTTTTAAAATAGCTGTTATAATTCTATCCCATTTTAGGATTAAAAAACATAAATCTCTTTTTATATCAACACCATTTTTTTATTGAAATAGCTTGAATACTGCGTGGTCTTAAACCAAAGGTGTAAGACCTGCAGATGAAAAGCTATCTTTTTCTATTCGACAATAAATACGTTTTTCTTGTTGCGCGCAGCAGACCAGAGGTCTGCTCTTTGATGGCGCAACAGGAGGTACGATAATTTTGAAAAATGTATGTAGTGGTAGCTCTAAAAAGATTTCGGGTGACACCCGAA
>CAZCPZ010000024.1:0-2103 GCA_964499875.1 uncultured Thermoplasmatales archaeon
GAATTTAAAACAGAATCACCAGGTAGAGTCTCACCAGGTAGAACATCTACTACACTAAAATATCAGAAAGATGGAACACTCATATCAATTCTTATAACAAGCGATGATAGGACCATTACACTACTAGATAAATACATCAAACTCCTAAAAGGTGTAACAGAGGATGAAGAAGAAACCACACTTAACGAGCAACAATTCATGCTTCTACAGCTAATGTATACTAGTGATATAGATGCAGAAACAGCTACGCGGACACTAGGAGTAACAATGGAGGAATTAGAGAGTATTGTCGCGGATTTACTCAAACTAGAGGTTATTAGATCCTCGGGTGAAGATGAATTTGAACTCACAGAGAAGGGTACTAGATATATTGTTGAACAAATGAAGAAAAACATAGGAGGAGCATGAAAGAGAAAAGCGAGGGAGTGTTAAAGATATGGGTAAGAAGGTGTTATTAGTAGATGATGCAAAATTCATGCGAATGATGTTGATGAACATATTGAAACCCAAGGGCTATGAGATAGTAGGAGAAGCAAGAGATGGATTAGAAGCCATTGAGATGTACCGTAAATATAAACCAGATCTAGTAACAATGGATATAGTTATGCCACACATGGATGGAATAGAAGCAGTTCGACGGATAACAGCAGAGGATAGCAACGCTAAGATAATAATGGTCACTGCTATAGGACAGGAATCCAAAGTTAAAGAAGCTATAGAAGCAGGAGCAAAAGGATACATAGTTAAACCCTTCCAGGCGCCACAGGTACTTGAGGAGATAGAGAAAGTATTGGGATAAAGGGGGATTAGGTGGGTATTAGAGTACTAGTTGTAGATGACTCCGCATTTATGCGGAAACTACTAAGAGAGATACTCAGTAGAGATCCAACTATAGAAGTAGTAGATGCAGCTTTTAATGGTAGAGACGCAGTTGAGAAAACCAAGCGGTTGAAACCAGATGTAATAACAATGGATGTAGAGATGCCAGTGATGAATGGTATAGAAGCAGTTAGAGAAATCATGAAAACTCAGCCAACACCCATTGTAATGGTTAGTGCTCTAACATCAGAGGGAGCAAAAACCACTATAGAGGCATTACAAGCAGGAGCAGTTGATTTCATATGTAAACCCTCTGATTCAATCTCACCTGATTTAGTTAAAGTGGGAGGAGAATTAATACTCAAAGTAAAAACAGCTTCAAAAGCAAAAATATCAACCATTAAATCTGATACCTCTAAAACATCAGTACTTATAGTAGATGACTCCTCACTTATAAGGAAATACATTAGAGATACACTATCAGAAACAGATGATATAACAGTTATAGGCGAGGCGATTGATGGAAGAGAGGCAGTTGAGAAAACTAGTACTCTAAATCCAGATGTAATCATCATGGATATCGATATGCCCAATATGAATGGCGTAGAAGCAACATTTGAAATACTCAAAAAACACAGCAGTATACCTATAATAATCTTCAGTGGACAAACACATGGAGAGATGAAAGAAGTTAAACTAGCGCTTGAAATCGGAGCAAAAGATTTCCTACCTAAACCAACAGATCATGCTTCTCTTAGAACAACAGCTACTATACTTGTTAGAAAGATAAGGGAATTAACCAAGATGAAGTCACCATCATACAACCCTCTCTTTAGTGGTTCTTCATCCACAGAGAATATATTACTAATAGGATCCTCAACAGGTGGACCACAAACACTAGCGCAGCTTCTACCGCACCTACCAAGTAATATACCCGCTGGTATACTAATAGTGCAACATATGCCTCCTCTATTTACAAAATCACTAGCAGAGAGACTCAATAAGATATCACAGATAACAGTTAAAGAAGCAGTTGATGGAGATGAGATAAAACAAGGAGTAGCACTAGTAGCACCTGGAGACTATCATATGAAAGTAGAAGAAGGAATAATCAACGAGAAAAAAAGAAGATATGTTACTTTAAACCAAGAAGAGAAACTCCACGGGGTTCGACCATCTGTGGATATAACCTTTGCTTCTGCAGCTAACATATATGGAAATAGAACCATAGGAGTACTATTAACAGGTATGGGTCAAGATGGTGCACACTCAATGGGTTTAATA
>CAZCPZ010000024.1:2113-11460 GCA_964499875.1 uncultured Thermoplasmatales archaeon
AAAGGGAGGATACACCATTGCTCAAGATGAGGAAACATCTATCATCTTCGGTATGCCAGCTGCAGCAATAAAACTAGGAGTAGTAGATGAAGTTGCTCCACTTGATAAGATACCATCTATCATTATGAATAAACTTTACACTATGAGTAAACCCATGTTAGAGGTGAGTTAGATTTGGTCACCTCCGAATATAAAGATTTATTTGTGGAAGAAGCAAGGGAGCATTTACAAACCATAAACCAATCACTCTTAGACTTCGAAGAAGATCCAAGTAATAAGGAGGCTCTTAACCAGATTTTTAGAGCAGCACATACAATAAAAGGAATGGCTGCTACAATGAATTACGATAAAATACAGAAGCTTTCTCATAAAACAGAGGATGCCCTAGATTTAATTAGAAATGGTAAAATAGAAGTAGATTCAAACATAGTTGATCTCATATTCAGCTGCTTCGATGGAATAGAAGCAATGGTTGAAGACATAGCTACTAAGGATACCACTGATTTTGACATAGAGGAACTTATAGAACAACTAGATGAACTCATAGAAACAGCATCTACAGGAGAAAGGAAAGCTAAACCAAAAACGGAGGTAAGAGAAGAGAAGATAGAGGAACTCAAGTTAGATAAAAAGGTTGAGAAGAAACTTACTCAACAACTAAAATCTGGTAAGAACGTATATAAAATCCATGTTACACTAGCGGATACCTGCATGATGAAATCAATTAGAGCCTTCCTCCTTATAAAGAAGCTAAATGATGATGGAGCAATAGCCTATTCAATGCCTGACTTAAGAGCAATAGAGAATGGAGAATTTGATAAAGGATTCGACTTATACTATATAACCCAAGAGGATAAAGAGGAAGTAGAGCAGATACTAAACTCTGTATCTGAGATAGAAACCAAACAAGTATATCCTATAGAGTATAGTAGCAGTGGGAAACTACAAATAGTTATACCTGCAGAAGAAGAGAAAACGACACTAAAGGAAACAAAAACAGTAGCTACTACTCAAACTGTGGAAACTACTAAGACAACAACTGCTCCTAAAACAGTTCAAACCATTAGAATAAGTATGGATCAACTAGATCATTTTATGAATCTAATAGGAGAACTAGTGATAAGTAAAGGTAGATTAGCTCAGATAGCGCAGGAGCATAAACTCGATGATCTTGCAGAGACCATTGGAACAGTAGATAGACTAACAACAGAACTACAAGACAGAATTATGATGATACGGATGATACCAATGAAACACATCTTCAATAGATTCCCAAGGATGGTTAGAGACCTCGCTAAACAAAAAGGTAAGAAGATTGAGTTAAACATCGAAGGAGAAGGTATAGAGATCGATAGAATGGTCTTAGAGGAGATAGGGGATCCACTTGTACATCTACTTAGAAACGCTGTTGATCATGGTGTAGAGACACCAGAGGAGAGGAAAAAGAAAGGTAAACCAGAGACTGGTAGAATAGACCTGATAGCAGAGAGAACAAGGAATCATGTATTGATCACTGTTAGAGATGATGGTAAAGGTATAGATCCAAACATGCTTAGAAGAGCAGCTGTAGAAAAAGGATTGAAGACACAAGAAGAAGTAGATGCAATGGATGATAAAGCAGTCTTGGATCTAATATGGTTACCGGGATTCAGTAGCGCCAAAGAAATCACAAATATATCTGGTAGAGGCGTAGGGATGGATGTAGTGAAAGCAACAATTGAGAAACTAAATGGAACCATAGATTTCACTACAGAAGTTGATAAGGGAACAACCTTTACACTAAGACTACCACTAACAATGGCTATATTCAAATCACTATTTGTTCAATCAGGAAACGAGACATATGCTATACCAATAAGTAACATAATTGAAACCATAAAACTTGATAAAAAAGATATCAAAACAATTAAAGGTAAGAAAACAACTGTATTGAGAGATAATGTACTACCACTAGTTTCACTAAGGGAACTACTAGATATCAAGGAATCAGAGGGTAGAGAAGAAGAGGATAGCTACGCAGTTGTTATACAGAAGGATGATAAAAAAATAGGGTTAATGGTAGATCGACTAATAGGGGAACAGGAGATAACAATAAAGAACATCAGTGGTTTCCCAAAAAAAACTAAGGGTATAGCAGGTGTAACAATAACTGGAGATGGAAGAGTTATAATAGTTTTAGACGTCAACACACTCATAGACTAATGGGAGGATGAGGATGGAGGAGATAACATTAACAGAGCTACAGAGAGATGCTCTACAAGAACTAGCGAATATTGGAGCGGGGAACGCTTCTACTGCACTCTCCCAGATGGTGAATAAGACAATTCAAATGGAGATACCAAAAGTAGACTTAGTAGATATAAGTAAAGTTAGAGGAACAATGCATATAGAAGACATAGTAGTAGGAGTATTTATGAGGATTTCAAGGGAAATACCATCATATGTATTATTACTCATACCAGAGAGAAGCGCTTTCTCCCTAGCGGGTCTATTAACAGGTGACTCTACTCCAAAAGAAATGTTATCAGAGTTAGATCAATCAGCTATACAAGAAGTTGCGAATGTCATGATTTGTGCTTTTTTTAATAGCATCTCAGAAATGTTAGGTATGAGTATCATGCCAGATCCACCTAAACTAGCATATGATATACTGGATGCCGTAATAGATTATGTACTTATACAGATAGGTCAAATCACCAATGAATTATTAGTATTCGACTTAGAGTTAAAGGAAGAAGAGGAGGATCAATTTACAATGCATATGTGTCTACTACCTGAACCAAACTCTATTAAAACAATTCTTGAAAAACTAAACGTGTTATAAAAATTTGTATGAGGGAGAATAATGGCGGATATAGAACATCTTAATCAAGATCAACTAGATGCTCTACGAGAAACAGGTGATATAGGTTGCTCTCATGCTGCAACAGCAGTCTCTCAAACGATAGGTAAACCAGTGGAGATATCGGTTCCACATCTAAGGATAATTAAAACCTCAGAACTTGAAAACACCCTAATTAATATGTTTGGAAGAAGGAAAACAGTTAGAGTATACCTAGGATTAACTAATGAATTCCAAGGCAGTATATTATTTGTATTCCCATATGAAAGTGATTTATCTCTAACAGATATATTATTAGGGAAAAACCCAGGTAGCAGCAAGGAATTAGATGAAATGGCTAAATCCGCTCTGTTGGAAGCAGAGAACATAGTGGTTTCAGCTTACGCAAACGCATTAGGTTCTCTCCTAAATACACCAAAGAATATCATTGGTAACCTCCAAACTACTCTTGGAGATGCTACCCATGCCTTAATCTTCGATATAAAATTTAGAGGGGCAGACAACCTATTTCTGCTTTCCTCCTCTAGATCATTGGATACACTACTTCATAAACTTGTTTCATATATAGAAGGAATCTACGAAGGACTATGTAGAGTTACTAACCTCTACATGAAAAAACTTCAATGGTAGATGATATGTCAGAGGGAGTTGTAGTGGGTATAGGGGAATATGCTGTTGTAGAAGGAGAAACCCCTATATCAACAATTGGGCTTGGAAGCTGTGTTGGAATAGTATTATACGATAGAGTCAAGAAGATAACTGGTTTATCTCACATAATGCTTCCATATATGGAAAATAGAAATGATAGAATTGGTAAATACGCTGACGCAGCTATACCAGCATTGATAGAGGAGATGGTTAAACGCGGAGCTAACCGTCAAAACCTTAAAGCTAAGATAGCTGGCGGAGCTAGTATCTTCACTTTTGAAGAGGATCATCTACAAATCGGTAAGAGAAACGTAGAGGCGGTGAGAGAAACATTGAGGAAACATGGTGTCCATATAGAAGCAGAAGATGTAGGAGGGAATAGAGGGAGAACCATAACATTCTATCCAAGAGAATGTAAACTCCATATAAGGGTGGTTAGGAGAGGAGCAGATGGACCAACAGAAAAAACCATATAGCGAGACTTCAACTCTACACCACTCCCCTGAAGAATTTGAATTACTAAAGAAACAAGTATACGCCTTACTAGGTTTCAATACACTCCAATACAAAGATTCATACTTGAAGAGACGGTTTAATGCAAGACTAAGGATGTTACACCTTAGTGACTACCAAGCATACCTAGAAGTTTTAAAGAGAGATAAAGAGGAACAAGAAAGATTACTTAGAGACCTAACTATAAATGTAACAGAGTTCTTCAGAGACAACACAGTGTACAGGGTATTCCAAGAAGAAGTTCTACCTAAGATATTAAATCAAAAACCAGGTAGAATCCATATATGGAGTGCTGGATGCTCCGATGGAAAAGAAGCCTATAGCATAGCTATGATAGCTGTTAAACAACTAGGGGAAGAAGAGGCCTCAAAGAGAATAGATATACTTGCTACAGATATTGATAAAGAGTGTATTCAAAAAGGAATATGTGGAGTATACGAATCTAGACCTGGTATAACCCAGACAGATATAGAGAAACAACTACTCTTCATAGGTACACCACATAGATTCTTCGACATACAAGACAATATATATAAGGTTAAACCGAGTATCAGGAGACTAGTTAAATTCCAGTATCATGATCTAATATCTGGTCCAAAGAAAAAAGGTTTCGATATAATATTCTGTAGAAACGTTGTCATTTACTTCAAAAAAGAACTTCAGGAGAGACTATTTATGGACTACTATAATGCTCTAAACCCTGGTGGTTTCTTCATAATGGGTAAAACAGAAACCTTAGTTGGTAAAGCAAGGGAACTATTCATACCATATAACTCTAAGGAAAGGGTATTTATAAAAGATCATTAAACTATTAAGGCAGCTAAGCTAAGTTTAGGTACTCTAAAGATAAGCTAAGTTTAGGTACTCTAAAGAAAAAGAATTTAGAATACATTTTATGTTAAAATCCCTAGAACTCTTTGAAAAAACTCAACTTTAGTTTTTATTAATCATAAAAATACAAAGAGGTTTTTCACAGGGAATCTGGAAGATAAAAGTAGTTCAAATAGATTTAGAAACTTTATATCAAAGAATAATAAAAGAGCACTGTTAAAATTATGGATTTAAAACCTGCATCTACGAGCTCTCATACGAACAATTGGGTCATCAGATAAACTGCAGATCTTACTCATGAGTTCATCAAAACCCTCTACAGTATTAATGTTAAACCTCCCTAGCGGTCTCCCTCTACTATCCACTAAACTAATATCCCCTGGAGAAACATTTTCTCTCACCTCACCAGAAACCTCTGGAGCAGCACTCATAACACTGACTTCCCCATACAACTGTCTACCTAATAGATCTGAAATAAACGCTGAGCGGTCACCCATCATATTTCTCCTATCTATCTCCTCAACCATCTCAGCAGGTAACTCCAAAAATATGGTTTTCTTTTCCATGAGAATTAAACATGTCTTCAACACTATATTAATGTTCCGTTACACGCTAGAAAGACACTTCTAGACTCCTTTGCCAAATATATTTCTCCTTAAAAATATTTTTATATTCAAATTTTATAGAGATTATGTCCAAAAATCCTTCATCATGAAAATATAGAGGGAATAACGTCATGGAAAAGAATCTCTTTAATCTTAAAATAATAAGTTTCATTACGTTAACACTGCTATTTACATCCTATCAAATCATTAATCCACAGATGGTTAATGCACAGGGAAAACCTCCCTCTATTAAAATAAATGTTCTACCATACACTCCAATATACGAGGGAGATATCATCAACTGTACTATAATAGGAGAACCAACTGAGATGTGTTGGTGGATTAACAATGGTAGTAGACACTCTCTCTTCTATGAACGTAACCCTGTTATCTATGATCCAGAACCTACACCTATTGGAGATGAATTTGTTAACCTAACAGTATACATAAGAAATCAATATGGAGAAGCCTCCGATACTATCCCAGTTAAAATATATAGAATATTCTTTGGTGATATACATTGGCACACCATATTCTCAGATGGAAAATATGATATAGACTCAATGTATAGAAATGCAGTTTTAGATAACTACCTAGATTTCGCTGCTTGTACCGATCACGCAGAGTTAATAGATAATATAAACATACTCTTCAGAGGTATGCCTCGTTTCGGTGGAGTACCATGGTGGGATGCTATAAAAACAATTTTTGATAAAATCCGTGGATACAGTGAATGGGAGACAATAAAAGAAAAAGCCATTGAATACTACCAACCAGGTAGATTCACGACACTACTAGGATTCGAGTGGACAGCTGCTCAATGGAGTCCAGGTGGAAGAGAGTATTCACCTCATGGCTGGGAGGATGTTGGGCATATCAACTTCTACTACAAAGATGTATACCCAGATGCTCCAGAATACTCAGATCTACAAAAAATAAACTATGATAGTATATTCCATGCAATGGCAGAGGAATGGAAGAAAGGACATCTAAACATGTGTTTCCCGCATCACCCACAGGGTAAAGCAAGTTGGTTAAGCTTCACCACCAACTGGACTTATCTAGCTAACGAGGTAAGAAATATAGAGGATAGAAATCTGATTCTAAGAGGTGTAGAAGTATTTAGTAGATGGGGGACAGCTATAGGACAATACTATACACCAGGCATCCCATGGATCTGGCCATACAATGAGAGTGTCTTCTACAATCAAACAGAGTCCTGGGTGGAAAACGCACTCTGGGAATGGAGTAAAAACGATATGAAAGGTCAAAGGTTTGTACTTATGGCGAGTAGTGATACACATGAATATAATAGACCAGGTAGTGCATTATTAGAATCGAATAATCCTCTGGGATCGTAGCTGTCTATGCTATTCATAATACTAGAGAAGAGATATGGGATGCTATGAATAACTGTAGTATGTATGCACTTCAACTCCTAAAGATTAGAGCAAATGTTCGATTCAATGGAGAAACAGCATATGGTAGATGGATAAACTGCTCATCACCATTGAAAATAAGAGTAACAGCATACTCGACATTCCCTGGGTTAGATCACAGCGGTAGAAGCATGTGCCCACATGGATACCCATGTGAAGAACTAGATAACCCTATCACAGATATATGGGTAATTAAGAAAGACAATGAAAGAGGACAACCATGGTGTAAAATAGTAGGGCATATAACCCCTAATAAGAATCTTGTAGTTGCAACATTTAAAGACCCTGATGTGAAACCAAATGACTTCTACTGGATAGCTATAAGGCAGAGAGGAGCAGAGTTATCACCACACAACAATGCATATATGGCGTTCATCGGACCAGTTTTCATAGATAATGTTTCATAGAAAAAATTCTTTCTATAAAAATACTTTTTGTCAAGAGGTAAGCTATCAACAGGTACAAGATGAATTAACAATATATAAAAGATAAATTTTAATATTCAAAAACACTTCCATTATAAGGGGGTTTAAAATATGAAACCGGGGGCAAGAAAAACAAATATATTTATTTCCCATGTTTTACTTGTAATATTACTACTTAGTTGTTCTTCATACGCTGTAATTGGAGGAATACCTCCGCATGAACTAGGTGTTTTACCATTAGAGACAATAACAAAAATTCAACACAAGGAAATAAATGAGAGGGACTACTCAACGACCCTTCTAAATCTAAAAACTACTCATTGTCAACCCAAAATCACCAAAAAATGGACATGGTTATTCTATGATGATGCAGATTTCTATTATGGATATGACCCATTATATGATTTTGCAAGAGAAGCAGCATCTGGGGAAAACATAAACGTTGTTGTACTACGAGACTCTTATGGGGGTTCAGCTGAAATATGGTTTGTAGATAGCTCTCATCAACTACAATTAGTGCAACATCTTGGAGAAGTTAACATGGGTGATCCTAATACTCTATCTGAATTCATAAGCTTTGTTAAAAATACATACCCTGCTGAGAGGTATTTCCTCTCTATATATGATCATGGAGGAGGATGGATGGGTGCTTGTCTTGATGAGACAAACGATAATGGATGGTTGACGATGGATGATATTCAACAAGCTCTCTTTGCAAGTGGTGGAGTAGATGTTATATGTTTTACTGCTCCATGTCTTATGGGTGCCTTTGAGTCAGTTTATGAGCTTAGAGACTGTGTTAAACTATACATAGGTAGCGAGGAAATCAGTGGATACGCTCATTGGTTTGGTAGTATAAAGAAGATATGTAACCTCCTAAATGAACATCCAGATATAACTTTAACTGAACTCGGAGAAAAGATTATTCAATTCGTTGAAGAAAATACATGGTATCCAACTAAGCTAACGATGAGTGCTATACAAACAAATGGTATAGAGATAGTAGCAGAGAATCTAGATGAAATGTGTAGAAATCTTTGTAGCATCCTATGTGACCACTACTATGATATATATTCTATTAGAACTAAAGCTCAATCATTTTATTTCAGATGGATAGTAGATATCCATGATTTCATTTATAGATGTCTACAAAATAATATAGATCCTGGTATAGAGAATAGTCTTAGAAAAACATTGGAATCTCTAGAAGATGTTATCGTAGCAGAGGCTCATGGCTCTGAATATCCAAATGCCCATGGATTAACTATTCACTTCCCATACATGAGAATGGATTGCGAGAAATATGAATTCTATATGAATACATCTTATGGATTAGATTTCTCGCTTAACACCTTCTGGGATGATTTCCTTAGATGCTTTGACTACAAAGAACCATATCTAGTTGGAGAAGGATCCTTCCAGTGGGATAAAGTTAAACCAGGTGCAAGACTAGAGGGTTATATCCACGTTACAAATAGAGGTGTATTAGGGTCAAAACTAGAATGGAAGGTTTCCTCGTGGCCAGAATGGGGTGAATGGAGTTTCCAACCTATAGAAGGCTCCTTAGAATCAACTGATTCCGAGAGAATCCACGTAGTAGTAGTTGCACCTGATGAAGAAAACATTAATCTAACTGGTGAAATAAAGATTGTTAATGTTAACAACTCTGAGAACTTCGCTGTGTACCCTGTTTCCATTACAACAACTTATTCCAGAGAGAAACACACTATGCTAAAATATATCCAATGGTTGACTTCTATTCTAACTTCTCTCAATTCAGTGTCACTTTGATTGGATAGAGTTCCTCTGAGCTCAAAAAACCTTTTGTTCCTCTCTGTTTTTTCGTTTCAATCTGGTTCTTTATCTCCAATTTTCTCTTCTTTAAATTCCTCTCAAATAGAAATAGGATAAAAGAAATATGGAGGATCTATTTTCAAAGAGTAAGTTTTTTAATCGAAATCTGAACCTAGATCATACCCGCAGTATGGACACTCAGTTGTATCCTCTAGTATCCTATGGCAGTTAGGGCAGACTAGGCCTGTAT
>CAZCPZ010000025.1:0-11302 GCA_964499875.1 uncultured Thermoplasmatales archaeon
GTAACTGGTGTAGGTTTCGATTACAATGTTGTCTCAGCGTGCGCCTGTGGTGGTTCACCATGTGATGAGGATAGTGTATGGGTTAACGCCTCTGGTGGTCTTATAGTGCAGAAGAGAGTATATGATATTCATGGAGATCTAGTTAAAAACCTCTCTGCTGCTATAGGAGAAACAGTGAGGTTCAACATAACAGTTTCATATTATACTCTATCGCCGCTCTATGTCTTTGATATAACGGTTAGGGATATATTACCTGATGGATTAAGATATATGGATAATGCTACGCCTTTTGAACCAACTGTAACTGGTAATGTATTATACTGGAGGTTTAACAATACTTACCTCACAAATGGTAGTCATATATTCATAGAATTCAATGCTAAAGTAGAGAGGAAAGGAGTGCTTATCAACAACGTATACGTAGAGGGTAAAGAATGTTCTTATTGTATCCTAAGAGATCAAGACTATGCCATCATAGTAGGTGGAGGGGTGCCACCGATATTATTATGTGATAAATGGGTTTGGAATGGTACTGCTTGGGTTAAAGAGATAGCAACATTTGTAGGTGAGAGAGTTAAATTTAACGTATCAATTCTAAATAATGGTAGCATGGACATCTACTGGATCAACATATGGGATTATCTACCAAGTAATCTAGAATACGTGAATGGTAGCGGCGTTATATTCTTCAGAAATATCACTGTTTCGGATGAACCCATGGCGCTTGAGAATGATTCTCATTGTCTGGTATGGGATAGACTCGATGCTCTACCAGAGATAGCAGATTACCTAGGACCTGGAGAAAGGATTTCTCTACACTTCGAAGCAAGAGTCACTGGAATGGGTTCAAGTATAAATAGAGCTAAAATAACTGCACTTCGTGGTGGTTTATCTGGTAACCTTTCTCTGGAATGCTGGTGCTCAGCTAAAATAAATGCTACGACAAGTGATAAACCACCAGTTGTTAGTGATCCAGATCCAGAGGATAATGCTACAATGGTATTCCCAAGAGATGTAGAGATTAGTGTTAGAGTTGATGATCCAGATGGCGATAGATTAAACGTGTCATTCTACGCCGGTAACGGTAGCCTTATAGGTGAGAAACATAATGTTGCACCTGGTAGCAGAGTATCCATTATCTGGGGTGATCTTGATTACAATACCACCTATAAATGGTATGTTATAGTTAGTGATGGAATAATAGATGTTAGATCACCGACTTGGAAGTTTACAACTGAGCCAGAGGGAATAAATCATCCACCGGATCCACCGAGTAATCCATCACCGAGTAATGGTGCAACAGGGGTTTCAAGGTCACCAACCCTACGTGTGAAAGTATATGATATTGATGGTGATACATTAACAGTTAGATTCTATGACGCAGATACCCATACACTTATCGGTACAGATACAGCATCCTCAGGAAGCACTGCTTCAGTGACATGGAGTGGATTACAAGCGGACCACCAGTATAGGTGGTATGCAGTAGCAAGTGATGGTGAATTCGAGGCAACATCGGATACATGGACGTTTAGAACCGAGGAACCAGATATCTCTCTTAGCATCTCAAAGGTTAAAGGCTGTCTCGGTGTACGGGCATTGATTACAAACGAAGGTAGTGATCCAGCAGAGGATGTAACATGGAGTATAACAGTTAAGAGTACACGTCCAATACTTGCTAGAGTTAACAAGACGATTTCAGATACCTTTGATACCCTAGCAAGTGGTGAATCAGCATGGACAGATAGACTCATAGTATTTGGTTTCACAAGAGTAGAGATAACAGTGAAAGCAGAGTGTAGATATGATACAGTAGAATCTACGTACAGAGGGTTCCTGCTTGGTTCATTCTTGTTTATAAGTCATCGGTAGTCTCACTCGCTCATATCTTTATATCTTGCTGCCTGTTTCTTTCTTCCATTTTTGATTTCATATTGTGAATTCGGTTTCAACGAACAGTTGAATTTTAGTTTAGATTTTTATGTCAAAATTTTAATTCTAGAAATGGTTATCTAAAGACATTCTTTTTGTTAAAAGGATTTATTGGTAAGAGTTGTAAAAGAAAATTATATATACTCATGAAGCTAATACTATTCTAGCTATAAAATGATATGAATAAAAATCTTTAAATCTGTAATGGAGGTTATATGGATATGAACCATCATAAACTGTATACATCGATAAGACGAGGAATGGTTTTCATAATATCTTTTATGATGGTATTCAGTCTACCATATGTTATACATCAAGTAAAAGCGACAGATATAATTGTTGATGATGATGGTACTGGTGACTACACTAGGATACAGGATGCAATAGATAATGCAACTGATGGAGACACAATATGGGTTAAAGATGGGTCTTATAATGAGCAGTTAAATATTGATAAATCTGTTAAAATCTTAGCAGTTAATGGTGCTCAACCTATAATTCATGCTACATCATGGGTTCCAAGTATTAATATCTCAGCGGATAACGTGACTATATCTGGTTTTAAAATATATGGTAACGCGGGTCCAACAGCTGGTCCAACAGTGCTTGTATCATCAGGTGGAAATGATTTTAAACTCACTAATAATACTTTCAAGGTTATAGCAGGGGAAGTAGGTAACATTACTATTAAAGTAGAGGATAATGTTAGAGGTGGATTATTCGAAGATAACTCTGTTGATAGCTATGATATAGCTATATATCTGGATCCAGGTAGTAATATAACTATTAATAGAAATGTTTTCATTCATTGTGGAAACATCTTATACCATGGTGTTCATGTGCAGGGATCTCATGATTACTATGGTTCGATACAAGAAGTTATTGATTTAGTAGAGACAATGGGTGAGGAGGAATCCATTATACTGGTTTATCCAGGTAACTTCTCTGAAAATTTGCTTATTAATAGATCCATTATACTAAGAGGTGCTCAAGCTGGTAATGATCCAACGAGTGGTAGAAGCGGTGATGAATCCATAATATATGGAGATAACTCAACTGCTATCACTATTAACACTGGTGCTAGTAACATCACCATAGATGGTTTCACAGTAACCATGCCTAATAAAGATAGTTCTGCTCTACGTGCTGGTATAATGATTAAAAACGGTACTCAGAATATAGTTATAACTAACAACATACTTCGAAATATAACAGATGGTGGTGGAGGCGATACAGTTTCTGATGAAACATATGGCATACTCATTGATGGGAAGAATGGTGAAGGACAGAGGGATATATTGTTGTCATATAATTTGATTAAGAATGTTGAGGAATATGGTATAGGGATAAATGGTAACTCCTCTAATATAGAGGTAACCAATAACATTATAACATCTCTAATCGGTAGCGATCACTCCCCCGATGCTTCTTGGGGTGCTTCCTGGCCTGATGATATATGTGCTGCTATTCATCTAGGTGGAGAAGTTGGACCAGTTAGAGATATAATTATAAAGGATAATATCTTAGTTACTAATTGTAGTGGTGACGGTAGTAGTGGATCAACAGCTGGTATCGGTGTACTATTAAGGGGTTTGAGAGAATCTTCTTCACCTAATAGATACTGGAAGGGATTCTGGGATATAGAGATTGCTTTTAATAGAATAGTGAATAATTCCTATGGTGTACTAGCCTTAGCTGGTAATGGTTCTATCATGCTGCATAAAGAGTTTGTATCTGAACTTGGAAATAATTTATCTGATAACTCCTTATTTGGGGTGAACAACACTGTTTGGAATCTAAGTATTGATGCTACTAATAACTGGTGGGGTGACATAACAGGTCCCTATAATACAACTGAGAATCCAAGTGGACTGGGAACAAATGTTACTGGTAACGTTACCTTCTGGCCTTGGCATGAGTTTGGAGATTACAAGGGTGGTCATAGTATACCTCCAACTGTTGATTATGTCGTTAGTTTACCGAAGACTAGTGATGAGTATGTCATTAAGAGTATTACGGAGATAAGGATAATTGCTAGCGATAACGAGAGTGGTCTCAAATCTTTGACGTATAGAATATGGAATACCACTCATCGGTGGTCTCCATGGAGGAATTATACCGGTCCATTCACCTTGAGTGGCCAAGGTATTCATAAAGTCGAGTTTAATGCAACGGATAATAGTGGTACTAGTAATATAAGTACTAGAGTGCATCTTGTAGATGATCTTCCACCGCTCGTCAAAGTCTTATATCCAAATGGAGGTGAAGCTCTCTCCGGAGTCATTAACATTACTTGGAATGCTGCCGATGAATTGTTTGATCAGGGTATGATGAAATGGAATGGTTCAATGTCTCTAACAGCTGATTACCCTGGTCATATTCAAAGTTTCATTCCGACAGAGGATAATATGAGGTCTGTACAGTTACTACTATATGGTGATGATGCTACTGTAACTGTTACATTGTTTAGTGAGATACACCCAGTTCCAACACCTATTGCCCAGTCAACTATGAGGTTACAGAATATTGGTTCAGAGACGTCTCCTATTTGGGTAGACTTCCCCTTTGATTCAGATGTAGATTTAATCATAAACAAAACATATTATATAGGAGTTACCCAGGAGGTACATGGTGATACAGGATTTAAATGGTTCTTCTTTAACTCCTCTGGTGGAGAGGATCCATATAAATACGGTCATGCTTGGATAAAAGAAGTTGATGCACTAGTTAATGCTTCTAATATTGATTGGTGTTTCAAGACGATGTATTGGAATACAGATCTTGACATAACCATACAATATAGTAATACAGGTATTTCTCCGTGGAGTACTATAGCGGAGAATGAGGCTAACACAGGTGTTTATTACTGGGATACCGCATCTGCTGGTATACCAGATGGTCCATCATATAAGGTTAGGATTTTAGCAGTGGATGCTATTGAGAATATGGGTGCGGATGAATCTGATGAGAAGTTTATAATAGATAACGGTGGTGTATCAGTGTATAACATAGTTATTACTGATACCACTATAGGTAGTACAGAGTATACTAAGGATGGTGACTCCATAATTATAACTGCTACTATAACGGGTGATCCAGTTAGTATAGTGGCTGATCTCACAGGTTTCGGTAAGGGTTCAGCTGTTAATGCTTCCTCTTTCTCAGGTGGTACTGCGACTTGGATTATTTCTGGTATTAGATGTGTACCGTCTAATGGACCAGTTACCATAACTATTACAGCTATTGATCAAACAGGTGATATTGGTAGTGGTACGGCAACGATAATAGCAGATAATATACCACCAGAAGTGGAGATAAGGAAACCCCTACCTGGTTTATACATAATGGATAGTATGAGATTACTGCCATTCTCATATCCATTTATAATAGGTCAAATTACGATAGAGGCTGAAGCTACAGATAGTGGTTCTGGTGTTAAACTGGTGGAGTTTATACTTGAGAATAAGGTTAGAGCGAATGTGACTGAGCCACCGTATAAGTGGTTATGGGATGAAGCAGCTACTGGTTTCTTTAGATTATCAGTTAAAGCCTATGATGGAGTAGGTCACACTGCTGTTGCAGAGATCTCTGATCTATTCATCATAAACTTTGATATAATAGGTCATAGACCATAAAAAATTGGGTTTGGTGGATGTGAGGATGCTATATGAGAGGATACTTAGGGTTATATTCCTAGTGAGCATCCTCATAATTCCATCTATATCTAGTGTAGCGGTTAATGCTGTAGATGCAGTTGAGTATCATGCGGTACTTATAGGAATAAATGCTTATACTGGTAGTTATCTTCCATATAGTGTTAGAGAGATCCAAAACTTTAAATCCACTCTTCTCAAATGTGGGAACTGGGTTGAACCCAATATCAAGGTTTTACTGGATGGTAATGCAACTAAAAGGAATATAGAGAGTGCTATTGAGTGGCTAGCTGAGGAGGCTGATGATAACGATGTATCCTTGTTCTACTTTGCTGGGCATGGTGGGAGAGACCATGAAGGTGAGTTTATAATGAGTTATGATAAAGAGTTGCATGATACAGAGTTTGCGGAGTATCTGAATGATATACATGGAGTAGTAATAGTGGTTATTGATGCTTGTAATAGCGGTGGTTTCATAGAGGAACTACAGAGTAGTAATAGAGTTATACTCACGGCATGTAGAGCAGATGAGAGGACCTATCAAGTTGAGGAGCTTAAGAGTGGTATATTTGGTTACTATCTTAATCTGAGTTTAAGTTGGTTTACAAAGAGAGTTGAGACAACTTATCTACTTACAAAGGTGTTTTCCATGTATTATAGTGGTGGTCTTGGTAATAACTCTGAGTATCTTATACATCCTCAGATGTATGATGGAACAAAGGGGTTTACCAAACTTATAGATCATCATCCTTATATGGATAGATTAATTCCTCAATTCACTCCAAAGCATAAAGTTTTATGGAGAATGGGAGGGATGTGGACTTGAAGTTGATGAAGGAACCTATTATAGTTCTTTTACTTATCCTATTATCTATGTTTCATTATTCCGTTGCTGAACCTTCTCCAGACTACGTGTTGGATCAAAAACAAGAGGATTCATCATATGAGACAGGTGTTCATGGTAAAATCTGGTTGGCTCAGTCGTTTACTCCATCTATGAATCCTTTAACTAAGATAGAGGTTAAAATTAATAAGCCTCGTGTTACAGAGGATCCCCTCGTATTATCTATCCGGAAGGAATTAAATGGGAGTGACCTTGTTTCTCTTTCTATACCTGGTCGAGATGTGCCATTCTTTGTATTCTGGGTGGGTTTTGATATACCTGATATAGAGGTTAAAGTTGGTGAAACCTACTATATTGTTTTACATAGTGATACTCCCACTGAGGCGCCTTATAGATGGTTATACCAGTATAATTCTTCTAGTGATCCTTATCCTAGTGGTAAACTTTTGCGATCCATGGATGGTGGTAAGACATGGTATGCTATGGAAGAGGAGAGTGATGTTTTTATTGATGCAACTTTTAGGACTTATTCCTATGTTTCTCATCCTGATCTCTATTGTAGCGGCATGTTGAATTGGACGGATGTTAAACCCTATGAGAATCTTACGGGTTTCTTCACTGTTTCTAATATTGGGACTCCTTTCTCATATGTTAATTGGAAGATACTTTCTTGGCCTAGTTGGGGTACTTGGAGGTTTGAGCCCTTTAATGGAACTAATCTTAAACCAGAGGATGGACCAGTAGTTGTGAATGTTTTTGTAGAGGCTCCTCATTCCAATGTTCCAGATGAGTATCTTGGTAAGATAATTATTGTTAATACTGATAACCCTAATGATAGTTGTATCATTCAAGCTAGATTAGTTACCTCTCGTAGTAAATCGATGACTGGTTTACATTTCCTAGAGTGGTTGTTAAGTGATTTATTTAATCGATTAATTTTTCAATTACTATAGGGTTTTAAATTTGTGGTGTTCAAGTATATGAGGAGTAGTTTAACTATACTTGTAGTGATTCTACTTCTAATAAGTTTCATGGGTTGCCTAGAGGAATCGTATGTGGTTGTAGATAGTAATATTGGTTTGATTAAGGTGAAAGGGGATCTTGATCTTATTAGAATAATTAATTGCACGGTTACTAGTAAAATATATAGTAATGATTCTATGGAGGAAGTGGATGGTTTTGTTTATAGTGATGAAACCCTATATTATAGTGTCTCTGGTTTTGCAGAGAGTTTAGTGAACTATACATTACAAGTGGTTAATATAACCATTAGGTTTTATAGATGTGAGTATAAGGATTTCTTCTATGTTTACTCTGCTTCCTATATAAAGAATAATGTTAAACCTCATAGTAGATGGTTTTTTATCGTTACTTTTCCTCGTGGAAATATATCTTTCGGTCCCATTAATTATATAGATGCGAGGATATCTTGCTAGATTAGGGGGTGGTTTTAGATTATGGAGTATGAAGTGATAGTTGTTGGAGCGGGACCAGCTGGATCAACCACTGCTAGGATTCTATCTGGAAAAGGGTTAAATGTTTTATTACTGGATAAATCTGTTTTTCCTCGTAGAAAGGCATGTGCCGGTGGTCTATGCTATCATATACTAGAGCTACCGGAGATAGAGAGGATTATTCAACGAGAGGGTTTAGTTAAAAGTGTTTGTAGGAGTACCACTACTATATCTCCTTCTAGTAGGTATGAGTATACCTATGTTTCTCCTCAACCTTTATTCTATAATGTTTTTAGAGAAGAATTTGATACTAGGCTTGTTGAACTTGCTTGTGATAATGGTGCGGATTTTAGAGGTAAAACCAGGGTTTCTAGGGTATCGGTTGGTTCTAGAAACGTGGAGTTGCTGTTGCGTGGTGGAGAGACAGTCAAAGGAGGTGTATTAGTTGTTGCAGATGGAGCAAATGGTTTTGTAGGTAACATGATTCGATGGAGACTAGGTGTATGGAGAGAATGGAGGAGAAACCTTGGTTTAGCTGTTGAAGATGAGATATATGTTGGTGAAGAATTTATTGAGGATGTTTATGGTGTTGATAGGCGTAGTATAATTAATCTTAGATGGAGTGGGTTACATGGCTATAGTTGGGTGTTTCCCAGGAGAGATACTGTTAATATTGGTTTTGGTGGTGAAGCACGAGAGATGAAGAGTATAGATATCAGAGGGGTTTTCAATAGCTATTTAGGCTATCTACGTGGAAGGGGTTTACTCCCTAGGGGTGTATCTATTAATAGGTTACACGGTGGTTTTTTACCAAGCGGTGGTCCTATAAGTAGGTTTTTTGATGATAGAGTTCTATTAGTAGGTGATGCTGCAGGTTTTGTTTCACCACTTAGTGGGGAAGGTATTTATTATGCAATTGATTCCGGTAGGATAGCATCTAATGTTATTATCTCCGCTTTTAAGGAAGATAGGTTTGATTCTAGTTTCCTGAGGATATATCAGAGAGAGTGTATGAGGTCTTGGGGTGAGGAACTTAGGTTTCTAAGAATATATAGGGATATTTTGATGTGGTTTCCTGAGTTAACTCAGAGGTTTGCGGAGAGGGACTCGTTGTTGAGAGAGTATTATGTTAAAGTTTTTAATGGGAGTATAAGTATCAGGGATGCCACACTTGGGATTCTAAAGCATCTACTGAAGGGTATCCTGATGCCAGGGCTATGAATTTGGTTTTAGATAATCTGTGTTTTTACACAGAAACATTTTTATTTGATAATAAAAATATATAATTTTTTAATAAAAATTTGTATGGTTTGGAATAGGAGACTATAAAATATGGGTCTATGATAATCATTTGCTGGAGGATTTAGAAGTGAAAAACTTAGTAGGTTTCATTAAGGATCAGATGGATAAAATTCAGGTTTTTGTTGAATCCGTTGAGGATTCAAAAACACCTATGATTTACTTTATTTTAACCTTCTTATTTGCTGTTACCCTTAGAAACTTTTTTGATACTATAACTGATACAACTGTTAGTTTAGAAACGAGGTTTTCCATAGGTTTACATGGTGTTCCAATTCTGAGTTTCATTGAGAATACTTTATGGTATATCAACTTGGCTTTAATACTAGTTATAGTGTTACATTTTGCATCAAGGGTCAGGGTTGATAGGATTCTACGTTTAGTTCTACCAGGTTTCCTAGTTTTATTAACTGTATCATTTGTGGATTTTATCTTGAGTGGTGGAGTAGGTTTTGATCAATCCTATATGTTACCAGAGTTGCATAGGGATGTTTTACTAAGGTGGGTCACTTTCTCTATACCTTATCATGGTAGAGGTGTTACTCCTGGTATGATTACTGAGTCTATGATTGTTATGATAGCTTTATTTGGGTATATCTATATTAAAACTAGATCTATTGTTAGAGGATTAGTCTTTACCTATCTAGCCTATACAGCTACATTCTTCTGGGGTGCGATGCCTTTTGCCTTAAAATCCTTTTTGGGGTTATTTGGTTTAGAGTATCTACCAACCCCTTTGTTAAGCATGAGTTTTATGATGCTTATTTCTCTTCCATTAGGTATTTTATTATATTATTTGTATAATAGAGATTACTTCGTGACTTTACTGAGGGATATACCTGTCTTCAGGGTTTTACACTATGAATTGATGTTCATACTGGGTATATTTCTTGGTATGAATATCTTCCATAAAACCTTTGAAATCACGGTTGATAATTTATTTCAATGGTTTTTCACACCGATTGCTGTATTCTTCGCTGGTGTGTGTTCTCTGATTGTGAATAATCTACATGATTATCCTATTGATGAGGTTAGTAATGTGAGTAGATCAACTGTTACTGGTGCAATACCTTTAACTCACTATAAACAACTTGCTATAGTTTCATTTATCTTAGCGTTTCTTTATAGTGTAGTAGTAAGTTTTGTTGCAGCTTTTCTTATTATAGTTGGGATTGGAAACTACTTTTTATACTCTGCTCCCCCCTTCCGTTTGAAGAGGGTGCCTTTCTTTTCAAAGTTTTTTATCTCTCTCAACTCTCTATTATTAGTTTTAGTTGGATACTACTATGTTACTGGAACCACGGATATACCATTGATTATCTTCCTATTCTTCCTAGTAGGTTTCACTGCTTTCATAAACTTTATTGATATAAAGGATTATGAAGGGGATAAGAAAGCTGGTATTCTAACTATACCTACCATGCTTGGGTTGAAGAAGGGTAAGTTTCTAATAGGTTTATTCTTCCTACTAGGGTATATAGGTATGGCTTCCCTCCTTAAAGATATTGTTTTTTCTATTTTTATGTTGATTGTTGGAGTATCTCAGTTTTTACTCATCAACCGTAGGAATTATGATGAGAAACCTGTTTTTGCTTTGTATCTCCTTAGTTTAGTTGTATTTATATTGTATACTACTATGTATCCTCTGAGTTTTGAGGGTTTCACTCCATGAAAAATGTTTTTATAAACGAAATTGTATTATAAGGTTGGTATTGGGGGTTGAAGAATTCGATGAGATCGATACCGGTGTTTATCCTAATAGTTATATTCTTGTTTCCTAATACTATGGCGTATCATAGTGATGTTAAAATCTTAGTTAGGGTTTATAGTACTAGTTTTTCATCAGTAGTTGATGCTGAAGTAGTTGCTGTTAACCCTGGTTCTTGGATGGATATCATAATTCCTAGTTGTAGTATGGGTAGTTTAAGTGGTTTTAATTATAGTGTATTGATTCAAGATGTGGGGGCATATGATGAGGGTGTTGCTGGTGACTATCCTACGTTTGAGGAAATGGAGGAGGAATTAAAGAGGTTATCTAGGGAGTATAGTGATATAACTTTGCTTACTAGTATTGGTTCTAGTTGGGAGGGTAGGTGTATTTGGTGTTTGGAGGTTAGTGA
>CAZCPZ010000026.1:0-10940 GCA_964499875.1 uncultured Thermoplasmatales archaeon
GAAGGCTCATGATATATTTGTTAGAAACATATTATGGTTAGCAAAAGCATTACCTGCATCATAACTTATTCTTCGCTACCGGGATTTAGTTTATGTGAAATCCATTGGATTCAAACCTTCATCCATAACCTTTAGATAAGGCTGCAACTTCCTCTCCATATACCTAACAACCTTCTTAATAGCCCAAATCTTCCACCTACTCATCTCCACAGAAGTGAGATTCTCATCAGCTAATGTGTAAACCCATCTAAAGGAATGTCTTATACAAGTTGCTAATAGCCTCCAATGCTCCGGTAGCATATACTTTGTTCTAAAGAATCTATTACTACCCCAGAAATTACCTATTGGTACAAAGAATAGAGGTATAATCATCGACTTATAATCTGAGAGATCCTGTATCAACTCAATGGTTTTCTCCACATCCTCCGATTGCTCCCCAGGTAAACCCATAATAAGTGTCTCAGCTGGAACCCAGTGGTTATCTTGAAGGATATCATGGGACTGTTTAATCATCTCCGGCCATTCCTCCGCTTTGAAAGGTTTAGCTTTTCCCTTCATATACTTTGAAGCAAGTCTCGGTGAACCTGTTTCTATACCAACCTGTCCACTTATAAAGGGGTTAGTTTTTGATCCTGCCTCTAGGAGCTCCGATAACTCTTCTACAAGCTTTGGTTTTGAAACAACTGATGCATGAGCAAAATGACTCAACCCGATTTTATCCGTGAGCCTTTTAACTTCTCTAAACAGCTTTAAAACTTCTTTCTCATTAGGAATAAACCTCTTAGCTTTATATCTCAATACATCCTCTGCATGGAGGATAATACCATTCCCTGCTTCAACATTAACCTTCACTTCCTCTAAGATGTTCTCCAGCGGTATGCATCTAAAATTTAACATAGTTGGGTTACAAAACTTGCATCCTCTACCGCATCCTCGACATATCTCAATTAATCCATTCAAAGTAGGTTTCCTTATGATAGGTATCTCCTCGAGTGGAACTACTTCTCCTTGTACAACAGATGGTAGTGTTTCCCCATTAACTGCTTTCTTTATAACCTCTACAGCTGTTTTCTCTCCTTCTCCTAGTACTACGCAGTCTATACCTAGTTTAGCCATTATACGTTCATCAGTGAGTTGCCATGCACCGGAGCCGCCTACTACGACTTTTAATCCATATTTTCTTATAACCGGGTCGGTGATGAGTCTCCTAAAATAGAAGCTTGTAAAAGATTCTCTTCCCGTTAGGTCACTAAAAGTTGTAGAGGCGGGTCCCAATCCTAGGGGGTCATGAGTTGTGATTCCCAAGACCTTGGTTTCCTTGGTAACAACTTTTTTAAGTCCATCTGGTGAGACAACTGTTACGTCTTCTTCACTGAAGCCCTTATTTATTAAAGCGGCTTCTACTTTTCTTTGACCACAATGGGCATATTTCAGTGTGCCATCTTCATTTTCTTCAACTGGTGGACAGAATATCTTGGTGTAGAGCCAACCTGGTATAAACTTTGGTCCACAGGCAGCGAACCCTAGGAATACATGTTTATTGTACTCTGATACTAGAGTTCTATCTGCTGTTAATACTACTTTCACCATTTTTATATGCTCCTCCTATATCATTGCATATCCTTGTTAACTAGGTTAGAGAGTTTTTCACTTTCCCCAACTTGTTCTCACTCATCTTGAATGATTATCTGAAGAGAAATTAAAACAGAGAGGAGATATATATGACTTTTTAATTTCATATGTATGAAATAAAATAGTCATGAAATTTAAGAGTATTTATTCTTTCTGGAATAGGAGAGGATATAGCTACTTTTTAGGCAACTCAACTGAGTGGTCATACGTATGAAAATTTAAATAACAAATCATTCATACCGGTGTGTCGATGACGAAAAAGAATTATCTTCAGGATATCGAGGATTTTCTGGAGGAAAAGAGAAACCCAGTAGAGTTATTGAATGCCATCTTCAAATTCCTAAACTTCAAACCAGTGGAGATTAAGATATACAACTTGTTGTTGAAAACCTCTATGACGATAAAACAGATTGAACATTCCCTAAATGTTTCAGAGCGTACGATTAGGAAATACATTAAGAGGTTGGGTCAAGAAGGTTTCATAGTTAAAAAGGTTGAAGAAGGTGATCGACTAAGATACATTTATAGAGCCGTACCTGTTCAAGAAGTCTGGGAGAAAGTGAAACAAAAGATAGAGAATATACTAGAGGAGATAACAAAGTCCATAGAGACAGCATCAGCTGTTGCAGTTGATTCTTAGTCCTTCTTAATATATGGATTTTATTTCATGAACCCTTGAATTAAATAAAGTGTGTTTAGAAATGAACAAAACGGAGGACGACATCTATCTTAGGGAACTTGAGGATATAACTTTTCAACCAATTTTCATACTTGGCCTCCATAGATCGGGTACGAGCATACTATATAAAACCCTAGCGGCAGCAAAATGCTTCAATATCGTAACAGCTTACCACATCATAAAATTCGATCAACTACTCTCAAACTACTTCAATGGGAGAGAAGAAGAAACAAAAAAGGAACTGATGGATTTCCTAAGAAGGCATTCCCAAGCGGATAGAGGAATAGATCAACTCCCAGTAACCCCTGATTTTCCAGAGGAATACGGTTTCCTCCTAACACACAGGAACTATCCCTGGAAACTCACTCCGAGGAATCTACCTTTATTTGTAGAGCTCTGCAAAAAAACCCAGTTTATAAGCAACTCAGATAAACCACTTCTACTCAAAAACCCTTTTGATTTCCCAAATTTCCTGTTTATCAAGGAAAATTTCCCGGAGGCTAAATTCATATTCATCCATAGACACCCCGTTAGAGTAATAAATTCTTTTATAAGAGCTATGCAAACCTTGTTCAATAGGAAGAATCCTTACACAACACTCATCTTTCATCTCTACGAGAAAATATTTGATAACCCTCTGCTTCTCTACACTGCTAGGATTCACTATACCTCTCCTCTAGGAGTTATACAAGTTACACGTGCTTTTGCAAAGGCTACTAGATACTTCATAAGGAATATTCACTCTCTTAAGAGTAGTGACTACATAGAGGTTAGATATGAGGATTTATGTGAGAAGCCACAAGAAGTTGTTTCGAGAATACTTGGATTCTTGGGTTCTAAGCCATTGACTTCAATCAACTATGGGGAATTGATTAAACCACGGAGGATCAAACTTGTATCCACTGTAGAGAAACTCAAACCCTATATCATCGGGAGGATGAAGCCTTATTTATCTTACTGTGGGTATGAGGAAGTGGTAGCATGAATGAGAAACTAAGGGCGTATATTCAACTCACCCGTCCATATGCAGCTTATCTAATACCAAGTATAGTCTTGTTAGCTGCTATCTGTAATGGTAGTCCCAGTGTTTCCGAATTTCTACTACTCCTAATAGTAGGGATATTACTTCATATAGTTCTAATGGTTCAGAATGATTATTTTGATGTCGAGATTGACAGACACTCTCCCTTTGTCTCTGATCGACCACTGGTTACAGGTATAATCTCTACTAGGAGTGCTTTAATATTATGGTTCATCGCTTCTATTATTTCTCTCATCATAGTAGGGGTATTTTTCTCCACTGAGGCGTTTATTTTTCTTCTCTCAACACTACTCCTATTCACTCTCTACAATAAGTATAGCAAGAATATCCCTGGTATGGAGTACATACTGGGGTTATCTGCTTTCACATGTGGTTTATTTGGTGCCAATGCAGCTTCAGATAATCTTTCTCTTCTATCTATCATTATCTCGATTCTTGCTATGTTGAAGTATGTTTTCAACGTTGGGGTTTCAGCTAATATGAAGGATCTCAAGTATGATAAATCCTTTGGATTAAAAACTACTCCAATGGTGTTCGGAGTTGAAGCTAAAGGGGAGAAACTGCATAGTCCAAGTATTTTCTTTGTATATGCGTTTCTACTTAAGGTGGCGTATATTGGTGTAGCTTTGATACCTTTCCTACTAGGTGTTGTCTCTCTACAAGTATACAATCTCCCAGTACCATTGATTTTGTTTTTCTTATGCTCCATTGCTATATTAGCAACAATTCCACGCATATTCTCTGCATCTAATAGATCAGAACTCGTTACTCATGCAGGAAGACAGGAGCTACTGAGTTACTTCCTTTTACCTGTTATTCCAATGTCTGTAATCGTTGAGTACTCCCCACCACTATTTCTATTATTCTTGTTTGGTCCACCGTTGTGGATAAAACTATCTCTCCGACTTTTCTTCAAGAAAAATCTTCCTCATGAATGAATAGTTTTGCTAACCTCTTTTTTTGGTGTTCTACTCTTAAACGGTATGGTTTGAATCTCTAAATCTTTGAATCTATATCTACGCCCTCTCCACTCTATCTCTCTTCTGAAGAATGAGAGTAATAGGTTATATGCAATCAGGAAAGGCGTCAAAGTACTTATACTCATGTAAGCAATGGTGGAACCAAATTTATTTTTTGGATAAAGCATAAACTCCTTAAAGGTTATCAGCTGCTGCCAGCCTTTGAAAAAGTCCAGTATAACTGGGGAGAAAAGTAGTAATCCAATGAGAAGATTTCCAGTGATCATCAATGCTAACCCGAGGAGGTTTAATGTCTTGAAGGTAACTGCTCCAACGAAGGATATTCTCCATAATGATGGATAATACCATTTTGTCCACACATTCTGTCGGGTACCCCATTTAACGAGTTCAGAGAAGTTTTTATCTTCAAAGCACTCAACGACACACTGGGGAACGAATCTTATGGTATATCCTTTCTCTCTTAAAGCTGCGGTTAGAACTAGGTCATCAGATAGACTTCTCTTCCATTTCTCTTCAATTCCAAGTTCCTCAAAAACCTCTCTTCTTATAGCAGTTGAGCCACCCCAAGCAAAGTTTAGTTTTCCTAGGAAAAGTGTTGCAGCGGTACAGGCATTCCAACTTGAGAGAACAAGTGTCCACAGGTTATGAGGAAAATACCATCTATACCCTGTTGTCGCCCCAATTGTTTTATCCTGTAGCGGGGCTACGAGATATCTAATCCATTTCTTATGTGGTCTGATATCTGAGTCAGCAAATATATAGATATCTACATCCCTGATTTCCTCTACTCCTCTGAGTAGAGCAGAGATTTTTCCGCTGCATTCTTTTCGAGTTTTCGAGATAACAAGATTTGTGTTCCTGTACTCTCTGGTTATTTTCTCTAGTATTTTGTATGCTGGGTCTCTCTTAGAATCAACTACAAAGATTACTCTATAGTTCTCGTAGTCTTGACTACACATAGCTTTTATGTTACCTCTGAACCTCCTGTCTTTGCCTTTACATGGTACTATTACACCCACTTTCGGTGAGTAGAAGTTGAAGGCGAGATCCCGGTAAATGATTCTAATCCGAACCCAAGAGATTATGGATAGGATGCCGACCCCAAGTGAAAGGAGACCAAGTATCCATAGGATGATAGTTAGGATCATTTTTACCCCCATAACCCTTTGAAATTGATTGTACATTAAACTCGAAATATGTATGAAGTTTTTTGTTCAAACATATGAAACATTAATATCATATATAAGGTTATTGGGAGATGTCTTATCTTGCAGATGTAGCTCTTTTTGCATCTAATTGTTAAATTCTTTCATATATTTGACTATGGTATTCGAATTTTTGATGTTATTTTTTCAGTGATTCTTATGAGAGACGATTTATTCTTTGAGTTTTTGTAGGTCAAGCAGGCATTGGTTTAGGATCCTTATACTTTCTTCTTTCATCTCTTCTGGTAGATAGAGAGTTACCTCTCCTATCTCCATAAGTAGATTTGCTATATCTGTGTTTTTCTCTCCCAGGATTTCGCTGATTAATTTTCTAAATTGCAGGAATTTTTCTCTCCACTCTCTTCCCTGTTTCCGAAGATTACTAAGCATTTTTCGTCCCTCTGGAGTCAAAGATAGTATATGTTTCGATCGTTTTCCCATCTCTTTTACTGTGATCAACCCCTCTTCTCTCAGCTGTTTTAGTAGGGGGTATATGGTTCCCTTACTAGGTGTCCAAGTATCACCCGTTTTCTCTTTGATTTCCATCAGTATTTCATAACCCGATTTTGGTTTTCTTTTGAGAGTATGCAGTATATAAATAGTTAGGATACCTCTTTGTTTCCCTTTCTTATCTGGAAAGTTCCATAGCCCAATCATTGTCAATCATTGTTATACAATTAATCTCTACCACTTTATATTTATTTCGATTACGAACCGTTCGAATACGTAATATTAATATATCATTATAACATGCCATTATTATAATAATTCTGAATTAAGAAAAACTACCCTATAGACCTCTCTACACTGAATACCAAGATACTCTCTCAGAAAGCGATCGAAGAAACAATTTAACAAAGGGGATATCCAAATGTTAGACAAAATCGGTAACCTCGTTGAAAAACATCCATTTGCCGTCATCACCGTAATCATACTTATAACCATTGGATTTAGTGCTATTATCCCTTTACTCGAGATGGGAACATCACTGGAAGATTTTCTACCAGATACAGATGTAGTACATGCAAACAAAAAAGTATCCAAATATTTTGGAGAAAACCAGGAAGTAATGCTAGTTAAAATTGAGAAAGAAGAAGCACAATGTTCGATCTCACCAGATGCACTAAGAGAAGAATACATAGTCGCTAAGAAACTAAAAGAAATCGAAAACGTGGAGGAGACCATAAGCGTAGCAAGCTTCGTAAACATGGTATGCCAAATAGAGTTTGGTAAAAACCTAGAGAATTGTTCTGACAAAGAGATTACAACTGCTCTCAATGACATTATGACTAACCAAACCCACAAGGAAATAGAGATGTTACCACTAGATGATCCAAATGAACCCAAGGAGATAGATCCTCACCCGTATCTACCTGGCTATAAAACAGCAGATAGTCTGGACATAAAGAACTACTATATTCAACTTAAAAACGACACCCTACTATTCACCATAGAAGTCTATGATCTATCTCACTTCAATTCTACACTTAAACCCTCTCATTCTCTAAACGTAATAGAATGGTATATAGAGTTTAGAAACCTGATACTACCCGATGAACAAATGAATATAACATACAGGATATCAGCACATATAGAACCATCTAGTATATGGGTAATTGGAAAGAAACCTCTAGAGAATCTAAAAATATTATTCCAACGAATCAGAAACCACACACTTTTTTCCTTCAAAAAAGAGGTATACCTCTGGCTTAGACCACCTGGACAGCAATTCTTCATACCAATTGTATTAGACAAGGCAACGTTTAATATTGATACACAAAAGAATAGGATAACCATTGAAGTTCCAAGAGAAGAAATTGGTAGATTCGGAGTAGCGCCAAGAATAGAAAATATGGAGTTTCCAGCTAGAATAGGTAATACCCGAGCAGGTGCAAGATTCTACCAATCCCCCCACCTTAAACTTCCATGGTTTAGAATGTCTATCGCTACAGACTATATCCAGCGTCTACTTCGGAACATTCAAAACAAACCTATTCTACAATCTCTTCTCCAAAAATTTCTACATAGATCAAACATCTCCATCGAAGATTTAGACAAATTATCCTTATTCCTTAACGAAACCGAGGTTATCGCCCTGAAGGATATTGATAGTAGATGGAGAATAGTAGATATAGCGCCAGATGAAGATTACTCTCCATCAACGTTATTCATAAAACCATTCTTCATGGATGAGTTGAAAACATCCATTCTATCCTTTATATCAAAGGATTCGAATACTAAACCAGAAGCTACACTAATACTAGTCATGATAAATGGATCCATATCAGAGGATGAACTAAAGAAGACTAGCAGACTTATCGCAGAGACTACTGAATCAATAGATTCCAACCTAGAAACTATATCCATGAGTACAACAGGTTCAGGATTAATACTAGCCGAGATCAACGAGACAACAAACGCTGCAAACAAAATTATAGGTCCAGGCATATTTATTGCAATAAGCCTAATACTACTAGTATCTTTCAGGAGACCATCCTATGTAATTTTACCACTAGTTGGTCTCAGTATATCCATAATATGGCTTTTTGGAACTATGGTCATACTAGGTATAAAATTTAACGCCGTGGCTGTAGCACTTATACCGCTGATGATGGGTTTAGGTGTAGATTACTCTATTCACCTATTCCATAACTATCGAGCTGAGATTAAGAAAGGTAGGACATATGGAGAAGCGATAGTTAATTCAATTAAAGACGTAGGCTTAGCTATGCTTTTAGCTACAATAACAACAACTATAGCGTTTCTATCATTCCTAACAGCTACAATACCATCAATTAAAGACTTTGGAGTATTATGCGCCGTAGGTATTCTTTATACATTCATTGTAACCATAACACTTCAAGCAGCAGTTAGATATCTACTAGATAAGAAAATGCAGGCTAAAGTGAATAACTTAAAGTGTTTCTCACTTGAGAAAACAATGTATGCTTTATCAAATATTGTTTGTAAGCACCCAAAGACTTTGTTATCCATATTCCTGCTTATAACCCTAATTATGGGAGTAGCAGCTCTCAGCATAAAAACAAGCTTCAGTATGGAGGAATTCCTTCCATCGGGTAACCCAGTTATGGATACATTGGAAGAGATCAATGAAGAATTTCCTTTCTCGAGTCAGAAACAAGAATATCTCCTAGTAGAAGGTGATGTTGCAACAGTTGATACCCTCAAAAGTATTGATACATTTCAAAGAAACGCTTGTGATGACAAGTTTGTTGCCAAGAAACCTGATGGTTCCACAAAAATAGACTCCATATTAACATTAATTAGGAAAGTTGTACAAGAAAATAGAAGTTTGAAGAATCTATTCAACGTAGACTCTAGTGGTGTACCAGAGAGTGATGAGGATGTTAAGAGGTTATATGATTACCTTCTTAGTGACGAGATGTACATGGAGGATGCCCGAAGGGTTTTACATAGAACCAATGGTAAATATGATGCAACTGTGATAAGAGTTTACACGACTGTTTCTGGCATATCTAACTCAACTGGTAGAGAGATGGAGACTTTATATAATGAGCTTATGAGAGATATACCATCATTTAGAAATGCTAAAGTTTCTCTCACTGGTGAAGATATACTCATATATACTATAACTAGTTCCCTTACAAATAATCAGATCCTATCCACGGCTTTCTCCGTTATTGTTGCTGCTTTTGTTCTAATAATCGCTTATAGGAATCCTCTCCTTGGTTTAATCGCTATGATACCTGTTAGTATATCTGTTATCTGGATACTTGGAGCAATGTATCTAATTGGTTACTCTCTAAATGTTATGACTGTTATGGTGACTTCTCTAACGATAGGACTTGGTATAACATATGCTATCCATGCTGTTGAGAGGTTTAGGTTAACAGCTGATAGAACAGGTGATGTACTCAAGGCTGTTGATGAAACCATCGGGCATACAGGTGGTTCTCTATTAATAGCTGCAGTCACTACTATATCTGGTTTTGGTATACTAGTTCTTGCACCTATGCCGCCAGAACAACAGTTTGGAGTTATCACCGCTATGACGATATTATTCTCTCTCATAACATCCATCTTTATTCTCCCTCCAATCGTTTTATTCTGGGGTAGATGGAGGAAAAAGAGACTGGGCTACATAATCTCCCCTTACAAGAGAGAGGATGGATGATCTTTACTTCCATAAGAGAGATTTATTTTTATCTATAGTATCTACCTAGTTTTTCATCGATATCTGCGGCTATCTTCATCATCTCCTTTATGATCCTATCAATGTCCTCTCTGATCTCTTCTATGCATTTCTGTAGACTCGGTGCTCTTAGTTTATAGAGATTCTTTTCTTTAACCACTAGTCCAGAGGTTATGAAGCTATTGAGATGATGTACTATTGCTCCTCTAG
The DNA here is from genome assembly GCA_964499875.1 of uncultured Thermoplasmatales archaeon. GTDB lineage: Archaea > Thermoplasmatota > E2 > DHVEG-1 > DHVEG-1 > B44-G15. The sequence continues at coordinate 9,923 of CAZCPZ010000026.1, forward strand.
TTAGATTTAATCGTTCTGCTATCTCATCACTTGTTAGCCCTTCTGAATCCCCGGCAGCCTCCTTCACTAGTATTCTAAATATTTTACCAGCTGTCTCATGTTTATCTCTCTCTGCGAAGTATCCAAAGGATTTACATATGAAATCTATGTCTCTATTGATATTTCCCGGTGCAGGTGATGTTATCTTTTTTAGTACGATCCGCCGCGTCATACAATATTATAATATTATTATCCACATTAATAAATGTTTCTAAGAATTTCGTAATTTGGTCAATTTTAGATTGACAAAAACAAAAAATATTTAAATAAGTTAGCACTATATATACTAATTAGTAAGAATTATAAGGAGGTGATAACCAATGGTATTAAGGAGGAGGGATGAAGATAAGATAGATGTACGACCAGTTGAAAGAGGAAGATCCCTTGTTCCTCTCAGTCCGTTAGAATTATGGACGGAAATGGATCGTCTATTCGATGAATTCCGAGCAAGTTTCGATGACCTATTCTGGCCATTCAGGCATTCAAGAGATGCCGTTGAATCCTATTCCTACAAGAGGACACCTCTAGTAGATCTCGCTGATCTCGGTGATAAATTTGAGATGAGAATGGAGCTACCTGGTGTACCAAAGGATGACGTTAACATAGAGGTTAGTCCAACAAGCTTGGAGATATCTGTTGATCACGAAGAAAGCAAGGAAGACAGAGGTAAACACTGGCTCCGAAGAGAGCGAAGCACCATGAGCTTCTACAGAAGCCTTGAGCTACCAGAGGAAATCAAAGTTGATGAGGTTGAAGCAGAGCTAAAAGACGGAGTATTAACAGTACTACTACCAAAGGTGAAGCCAACACCAAAGGAGAAAACCAAGAAGATCAAAGTGAAATAAACTATATCTAGCCTAGGCATCTCTTTTATCTCTATTTTCTTTTCCCCTTTATACCTCAATTTTTGTTATTAAAGGAATCTTTTTATAAAGGGTTCATTCTTTCCTCAAGTGTGGTAGAGGTAAGATGATGATTA
>CAZCPZ010000027.1:0-10730 GCA_964499875.1 uncultured Thermoplasmatales archaeon
ATCATTATCTTATCCTCATAATCCCAAGTTATAATCTTTAAGTCCTTACAACCAAGTTGTTCACTAGCCTTGATTAATGACTTAATCTCTCTACCCTCAATTTCATCTTTACCTGAGGCATAGGTTACTTGGATTAGTTGTTTAACCTCTAAACCTTCTTTAACTACGAAATCAACCTCTCTCTGCTGATAATCCTTCCAATAATATATCTCTAGACTGTGGTTGAAGGATTTCTTCCGCATGAATTCTATGGCTACTATGTTCTCCATTAGTCTACCTCTATTCTCTGTGAATCTAAAACCAATAGTGTTTGATAATCCTTGATCAATAGAATATATCTTCCTAGGAGACTTCTCTTGTTCTTTGAATGAATAAGAGAATTTTTTGATGAGGAATACCAGGAAAGCATCTTCTAGGTATCTTGAGAATATCTCTACTGTGTTCTTTGATATATCCATGGTTTTAGAGATTGAGTTAAAGGTTATAGGTTTAGATATATTTGTTAGGTAGAATTTTGCTAAAACTCTTAGTTTATCTCCTCTTCTAACCTCGTATCTCCTCTCTATATCCTTAGTGATGATATCATCGAAGTATGTTAACAGTAGTTGTTTCTTCTCCTCTGCTAGAACTACTTCTGGGAATCCACCGTACTCTGAGTATTCATTGAAGGATCTCTTGATATCTATCTTTTTAGAAACTAGGTCTAACTCGTTTTTTATATCAATATTTTTGAAGGAAAGATATTCTTGGAAGCTTAGAGGGTACATGTTTATATCTAGGTGTCTACCTGTTAACAGGGTTGATAATTCTCCTCCAAGTAGTTTTGATGAGGAACCAGAGATTATTATCCTTGCTTTATTAAGTTCATGTATTGTTCTAACCCATCTCTCCCAGTTAGGTATATTATGGATTTCATCTAGAAAAATATAGGGTTTAGAAGAGGGTTTCAGGACTTCTAGGTATAACTCGTATAATTCATCTAGGAGTCTAGTGGAAAACTCAGGGAATCTTACATCCTCAAAATTTATCAACAACAGGTTTCTTCTTTCAATACCTCTTGATATCAACTCTTTGATAACCTGTCTCATCAAGTAGGATTTACCTGCTCTTCTTACACCGATTATAGCTACGATGACGTTGGTTTTTAAGAGATTCATGCATTGGTTTACATAGTGTTGCCTTTTCCTCCCAGTGTCTCTATCCTTCTCCCAGAAATTCCAATCGTTAAAGATTTCTAAAGCAAGAGATCTATCCATGTTTACATGTATACTGACCAAATATTTAAAATTTTGTTCAATATACTACACCACTTTTAAATGAATCTTTAGGGTTTTATTGTGTTGATAGAAGCCATCTCCATAAGGGTATACAACTTATTGTTTTACCCTCCACATTCAAGGTATCCTCATAATCCCACGTGATGATTTTTAGGTTCTTACAGCCTAGTTGTTCACTAGCTTTTATTAGGGATCTGATTTCTCTATTCTCTATCTCATCTCTACTAGAAGCATATGTTACTTGGATGAGTTGTTTTACATCCTGTCCCCTTATTATGAGGAAATCAACTTCATATTGCTGAGGTGTATGATAAAAATATATGTTCTCTTTGTTTTCTCGTCTCAGAAGATCAACTGCAACTATGTTCTCTATGATTCTACCTGTGTTTTCTATGGAACCTAGATTAATGGATTCTATTAAACCTGTATCTATACAATATATCTTCTTAGGTTGCATGAGTTGATATTTTATTTTCCTGGAGAATGGGAATAATTGTATGATCAGATATGTGTCTTCTATGTAGGATATATAGTTCTTTATTGTGTGAACACTCTTGATTTTGAAGATATTCTTCAATTTGTTGTAGGATATAGTGGAGGAGAGATTGGAGACTAGACAGGATGCTATTTCTTTTAGATCCCTTACAAATTTTACATTGTATCTCTCCACTATGTCTCTTGATATGATCATCTCGTATAATTCTCTAAGATATAGTTTCCTATTGGAAACCTTATAGCTCTCTGGGAATCCACCTAGGGATATATATTTTGATAGTTGATGTTTTAGATTCCCTATATCCCTGGTAGTAGGGATACTACTGGTTTTTATTCCAAAATATACTAGGTATTCTCTGAAGCTGAAGGGATGCATTTTGAAGCTTATGCATCTACCTGTTAGATGACTAGCTAATTCTTTGCTCAGTAAACCTGAGTTACTTCCTGTTATAATCATGTTGTATCCTTGTCTAAGGATTCTATTTGCGAATAACTCCCAGTTTGATATGTTCTGTATCTCATCCAGTAGAAGGAATTTAAAATCCCCGTATATCTCATGGAGGATCTCAATTAATGTGTTTAGATCCTCTGTTTCTATTCCAATTAGTCTTTCATCATCGAAGTTTATGTATGCATAGTTTTTACCTTTTAGAGAGAGGTGAGAGAAAACAGACTTACCGCTTCTTCTAACCCCGGTTATTACTTTTATCAGTTTATCATTCAGTATAGATGTGAATTCATCTAGGTGTTCTCTCTATTATATTCTCTTCACTAAATATTCTATCTATCTCTGCTCTCTGATCAATTAATGCTTGCTTGATAAAACCTTTATCCATACTTATAAATGTAGTGCAAAATTTTATTGACTGTAGGTTTTAGGATAGATATCAATCTAAGACTACACGGTTTTCCATTAATCTCCCAAGGTTTTTAGAGAATTCAAGGAAAATCGTGTTAATATCCCCTTTATCCTACACAATAGATTTTTCTTGGAACTTTAGCAATTTGTTTTTAAATGAGAACCTCCTTTACCGTTTTTGAAAATAAAAAGAGAACATCAAAAGTTTTCCATTGCACTATCAAAGTTTCATATAAAACTTTATTACTATACTAACAAAGTTTTGAGAACATCTGGTTTGATAACTCTACTCCTAATAAACCTTGGAAGTATCTTTGTAATTTTGTATAAAGATTTAAAAACAACTTTGTTATTTTGAATGTTTTAGTAAAAATTATAAAGTTATATGGGTTAGGTAGATGAGATATATCAGAAGAGAATTAGAAGATGAGATTGAGAAATGGTTGAATAGCAGAGAGATAATAGCAATCCGTGGCCCAAGGCAGAGTGGAAAAACAACTTTACTAAAAAGGATAGAGGAGAAACTAAGAGAGAATGGAGTTGATGAAGAAAACATCCATTACATCAGCTTCGAGGATGACCTAACTAGGATTAAATTCGAGGAGAATACTAAGGAGTTTATAGAATTCTATCTAGGATCACAGGATAAACACTATCTCTTATTAGATGAGATTCAATATGTTAATGATATAGGTAGGAAACTAAAGTATTTGTTTGATTTCTATGAGAATATAAAGATTATTGTAACTGGTTCCTCATCATTTGATCTCATAAACCTTGGATCATACCTAGTAGGTAGAGTATTATTCTTTGAACTCTACCCATTTAGTTTCCTTGAATTCCTGAGAAGTAAGGATAAAAAGTATGAGGAGATCCATAGGAATATAAAAACTAGTTTAGATGATAACGGAAAAATTGAGGCAACTATTTTTCTAGATGAACTCAACAGTTTTCTACATGAGTATCTAACATATGGATCTTATCCTAGAGTGGTCTTAGAGAGAGATTTTGATAAGAAGAAGACTTTGATTAGAAATCTCTTCATAACCTATGTTGAGAAGGATATAGTAGCTATGCATGGAATCAGATATAGAGAGAAGGTTGTTAAACTATTGAAAACAATAGCTGTAACATCTGGTGACACCATAAATTATGAGACATTAACCATGAACTCTGGTTTAAAATACCATGATGTTAGAGAAATTCTACCTCTACTTGAGGATTCTTTTGTGATATCAATTGTTAAACCATTCCATAAAAACCTTATAAATGAGTTGAGGAAGAATCCTAAGATATACTTCGTGGATTATGGTATAAAGAATTATTTGTTAGAAGATTTTGATAACCCCGGTTTCGATAGATTATATGAGAATTTTGTATACAACGAGTTAACTAGACAAGGGTATACTGTTAGGTATTGGCGTACAACTGCTAAAACAGAGGTTGACTTCATCGTTGAAACTAGAGATAAGTTGATACCTATAGAGGTTAAAACAAAACCTAGGATAACTAGGTCTTTTAGAAGCTTCATAAACCATTACCATCCAAGTAAAGCATACATATTGAATCTTGAAGACATTGATGAGAGTAAAGTGAACAACTGTATTATACATATGATACCAATGGTTTATCTCTAGGGGGTTCAAAGTTTTCCTTGGAGAAAAACCGACTACTTGATAAAATACTACTTTTTAGAATAATACTAAATAGTAGTATTTTGAAAAAGTTTTACAAGGTGTTTTAAACCCTAGTAATCCATTGTATGAGATTCTATGATAGACTAGGAGAGTTAGAGGGCTGTAAAGTTGGGAACTACCTCTTAAACCATTATTTGAGAGAATACCAAAGGGGGATAAAGGAATGAAGAGAGGGATAGTTTCGCATAAAAACGAATAATCTCCCATAGTTTACATCTCATCCACCATTTTGATTTTTATTCAAAAAGCTAAGGTTGGATCAGAACAGTTAGGGTTTACTGAGATAAATCATTTGGGAAAGATGAATCATCTGAGGGGGTTATTGAGGAGGTTTTATTTTTCTAAGCATTACTTTACCATTTTTAATCTTTATAATCTCTGCTTTCTCCATTGTTTTTAGAATATCTTTTATTGCAGAAGAGGTTAGATGGATATTCTCATTTTCCCTAGATATACTTGAAATTTCTTCTATCAACTCATCTATATCTTTTTTACCTTTTATACGACTAGCTATACTATCTATTATGCTTGCTATGAAAAGTAAATCTGAGTACTCTGGTTTATCTTTACAGAGTTTCTCTACCTTATCGATCTCATGGATAACATCGATTAGATTTACATAGACATCTACATTTTTATCTATAAGTGCTTCAAATTCTCTCTCTAAACCTATTTCCTCTGCTTCCTCTGGATCAACATCTATGTATATTTTTACATGGGGATTCTCATGGAGGGATCCATACATCTTCTCGTTCTCATCATCATACTTTATACCATTCTCCTCGAGTATATGATGGAAAAAGGTCATAAAGTTCATCTCATTATAAAACTGATCTAGGTATTCATGGAATTCTTCTTCACCAATTTTTTCTATAATTTCCTCGTGGATTCCTTTATCTATTTTATCTACTTCAAAGAATTTCTCTCTCATTATCTTCTTTATATTCTCATATTTCTTTCTCTCAGGGTATTTTAAGTCCAAGAATTTTTCCTCAAAATCTCTAATATCTATACCATCTTTCATTATGGTTTTAACCTTCTCGAAATCATCTTCAAGTTCTTTTAATAGTTTAGATGTTAAATCATCTTTATATTTCTCTTTTAAATCATTTAGTTTACCTTCAATGAAGTAGCTAACCCTGTGACGTGTATCTAGTGATGGTTTAAGATCTACTCTAACCCCAGCTTTCCTTAGATCCTGCATGATAGCATCTACGTCACTCTCATCATATGAACCAATATATAAACGCATACAGAGTAGTGGTATGAAATTTTTAGTTTTTAACATTTGAGGTTATCAATGAGGAGGGATTTGAGGGATATGATGTAACGAGGAAATAGAGAGTAATTTTTTTCAATAAAAGGTGAGAGGGATATTCTCTTGAAGCAATAGAAGTGATTCAAAAAATTTTAGGATTATTATGAATGATTAAAGAATTACCAACTCAAATGATTTTAGAATACTTTTTAGAAACCTATTTTTAAACTAAAAAACTACCTCAACATAGGGTACCTTAGTAGTGGGAAATGTTAAAGTTTTGTAGCAGAGATATCTAGAGAGCCTCTTTCTTTTTTAGTTTAATGACATCTCATATATCATCCACCAAAGAAATAGAATCCTTCATCCCTCTATAGATCAACTCTTCTTTGACAGGTGCTTCTGATGAAAGATTTTTTAGATATAATATGCTGGTATTTTGTAAACTCTGCAGGAGTTAATGGTTTTCATATCAAACTCATTTAAGGTTACTATAAAGGCAACTTCTGGTTTATAGATGTTTAGAAAACTATGGAATCCTCTTCCTAGTTTCCCTCCAGTTAATTTAACTTTCATTGGAATTATTCTATCTCCTCTGCTGAGTATAAAATCTATCTCTGCTTTTCCTGTTGTACGCCAATAGTTTATCTTGTAATCACTAAAGTTGAGTAGTTCTTTGAATATAAAATTCTCTAGGAGTATACCTGCATCAGTGCGGTTGTCAAATGGAGTAAAGTTGTTTATTATAGAGTTTCTAAGCCCTGTATCTAGGAAATAAAACTTTGGTGTTTTTCTAAGCTCTGTTACAAGATTACTGTGGAATGGACGAAGGAAATGTATTATATAAGTGTGGTTGAGAATATCTAGATACTCCTCTACTTTTTTGAAAGTTGTCTTTAAAGTCTCTGCTATACTAGATACTGCTAATAGGGAACCTGTTCTAAAAGATAGGAATCTGAGTAGATCCTCAAACTTTGAGGTATCTCTTATACCAAAGAAGTTTACTACATCTTTCTCAATATATAGAGAGGCTATGTTACTTAAAATCATCTTCTTTGTTTCCTCATCACTGGTTTTTATTACCTCAGGGTATCCTCCAAAGATAAGGTATTCCTTCAGCATACTAAGGAACTCTCTTTGAAATGATGGAGGTTGTGGTTCATCGTTTCCATCTAAAGTTTTTTCAAAACTTCTTTTTCTATCTAAGAAGACTTTAGTTAAACCCCTGTCTCTTGTGGAGAGGAATTCTTCGAAATCAAATGAATATAATTCAAAGATAAATGCTCTTCCAACCAGAAAAGGTAGGATATCTGTTTTTATCTCAAGTGAAGATGAACCTGAGAATATAATTTTTACATCAGGGAACTCATCATATATTATCTTCAACTTTTCACCAGCATCTCTAACACGTTGAATCTCATCTAGAAATAGGAATAGTTTCTCCCCATCTTTTTTATATCTCTTGATTATGTCGAGAGGGTTCTCCTCAAGTGTTCTCCTCATATCTGGTAGATCCAGGTTTATAAAAGTCTTATCCTCCTTTATTTCATCATAAATTATTTTCATAAGAGTTGTCTTACCAACCTGTCTAGCGCCTTTTATCCCAATCATCTCCCTCTTACTGAGATACTTAAAAACCTTATCCTCCAATTTTCGTCTATAAATTTTACTCTGATTAGACATATAACTCTATAATTTTTTCTACATACTTAAAAATTACGCTATAATTTTAATAAACTAAGGTGATTGGAATCAAGAAGTGAATCAAATCTGTTTTTATATTGGGTAAAACAAAAGTTTTTTCTTCGATAGATTCCCCCAAATTTTTAATGACCTCCATAAGTAGTGTTTATAAGCATAGGATCATAAATGTATTTGCTAGAATTTCTCATCTTTTAGAACAATATTAACTCTACCTGTATTCTTCTCATTATATCTGTTACATCTACCAGTAGTTATACAGTTCAACAGAACGAAGTCTCTAAAAATTGTCTGCACTAATATCAACTCCCTGCTTCAACTAACTGAGGTTGTTATGATAATTTTGGCTCTTCCCACCTAAGTTATTGGAATAACCATCTAGCTACCTAGAGAAACAAATTTTTAATCCCAAGACAAAGGAATATCCAATGGTTTAATCAAAACACGGAGAAGGTAATAGAAGTTAGAGAATTCAAAAAGGTTAGGATACAAAATGATTGGAAGGATTCATATGTAGAGAGGTAGAGAATTACTGCTCAGATGTAGAGTATTTTAGGTATTTTTAATAATCTTATTTTAAACCCTAACTCCAATAATTTTTTAAATCAAAGTGGAGATTCTATTTTTGGGAGGGATATGATTTGAGAGTAAAGGATAGAATAATTTTCATAATCATTATCTTAATTGAAATAGGAACCCCATTGGTGATTACTAGTGTTGGATGTACAGGTAATAGGATTTTAGAGGAGGAGCTAAGTGTTGATGATGCAGGATATTATGCTTTGATAATAGGTGTTGAAAAATTTTTGGATATGAATCTCACACAGTTTGCTCATTATATCGAGGAAAACGCTATTGCAACCTATGAGTTACTTGAGAATAGTGTTAATTGGAATAGTAGTCATATGAAACTCTTATTAAATGAGGATGCAACGAAGAAGAGTATTAGAGATAATATAACAGGTTGGCTTGACAACCTGGAGGATGAGGATGATGTTGTATTGATCTATTTCTCTGGTCACGGCTATAAGATACCTCCATCTCTAAGAGAAAAGGGTTATGCACATATTGTACCATATGATGCAGCGGATTGGCATTACTGTGATAATGTTATAACAGATAAAGAATTAGATTCCTGGTTAGATGAGTTGGAGTCAAATAAGATCGTGGTTATAATTGAATCCTGCTACTCTGGGAGGATGCTATCTATAAGAGAAGAAGGAAGAGTTATCTTAACAGCTGGTGGAAAATACTTCTTATGCCCTGTAGATGAGAGTGAAGAACTTAATCACGGGATTTTCACATATTTTCTACTAAAAGGTTTTAGTGGTTCTGCAGATAAAAACCTTGATGGATGGGTATCCGCTGAGGAAGTATTCCACTATGCACAGTTTTTAACCTTCAGATACTCCCTCCTCTACCAATTCCCATTCATTAAACGTTTTAATGAAACCATATACTTATCTCCTCCTCAGCTTCCATACATGTATGACCAGTATAATGGAGAGATTAAACTAGTGAAGATAAGTTGAATTGATGAATGACTAGAATTAAAAAACCTCGATAAAAGAAGACTCGTTTTACCATATAAGGGGAATACTAGTGCAGCAGAAACTTTTTGTCTAAAAATCCAAGAGAAAGTTATATCATTTGTTGTCATAAAAGTAGTTTTGAAACAATATGGAGGATCTAATAAGGAAAGCAGAAATGGTTAAACTGGTATAAACTGGTATAATAATGATAAGAAGAGAAATACTATCATATAGAGAGAAGATAGTAGATGAAAAATTGAAAATGTTGGTGATATCTATTCTAACTTTGTATCAATCAAGTTATGTTTTTGGGTAAGTACATATTGGAAGAAACAACTAAACAACGTTTTGATAATGATTATTTAAAAGAAAAAATAATTCCTGAAACTCTCTGTATGTTTTTGCTAGAGAGAAAAATCGAGGTCTCTTCTAGAGTTCTGTGAAATATCCTTGTTTCTCACATTTCTCTTGTAGGATTTTCTAGAGTCCGATATATCTTTGTTTGCAAAATCTTCTCTCTATTTTTGATTTTTGTTAACTTTAAGACAATTGTGAAAAGTCGGTTTCTAGTGACCATATACACTGTAAATGGGGGATTTTTCCAAATAGAACCAGTATTCAAGGAGCATCTTTTCTATTTCTTTGTAGTTTTTAAATTCTTTTTCTATAGTTCTCCAGAAAAAAATATTGTGTTTCTTTTCTTTTAGATGGGTTATCTCATGATACACTACATACTTCAAAATCTTTTCTGGTAGGGCTGCCAGTTTTAAATTGAAACTAAGGTTTTTACTTGGGGAGCAACTTGCCCATTTTGTTTTTTGTTGTTTTATTAAAATTTTATTTGGTTTAACTTTTAGTTCCTTGCTATAATCCTCTATTAATTGTTCTATTTTCGCCTTCAGCAAGCCTCTTATAATGTTCTTTAGTCTGTCAATGTGTTTTTTATTAGAAGTATCAATTCTCAATATTTTATTTTCAAGATCGAGGGAGATCTCCCCGCTTTTCTCCACATGAAATTTTTCTCCAAAAAGAAGAAAGGCGTTTGGATCCATATCTTCTGATGCTCTTTTTACTGCATCTTCAATTATCTTCTTCTTTTGATGAATCCAGTTGGATTTCTTGTTTAATAATTCCTCCTCATCTTTAAAATCCATGGGTAATATCAATACTAATCTTCCTGTTTTAAGCTCTACCCTAGGATACTTTATCTCTCTTCGTTTAACTTCGTATTCAAGATTTGTTTTATCTATATTTTCAATATTGTCTTTTAAGCATGGTGATGATTTTGTCATACAATTCATCTCTCTCCAATTTAGAGAGGGGTAACTTTCGGATATATCTACGTACAATAATTCCTACCTCTTTTACAGCACTGGGTTTAGTATTCCATCCTTTGAAGATTTTTTCTCTGATCTGTTTGTTCATTTCTCTTACTGTCTCTACGAGTTCTTCGGTTTTTCTGAGTTCTTTAAGTTTTTCTTCTAGTATAACAAGAGTATAGTATTCTGCATCTGAGAGGTGTAATTCTCTTTTTCTCTTTGTAGACTCTTTGAGTTCTTGGAATATTCCTTTCAAGTTGCTGTATGTTTCTTTTAAGGTCGTTTTTCTTTCCTTCCAATTTTTAATGATTCGATCTACTTTATCAGCTATACTTTCATAGACTGGGTTTCTGTACTTATCCACTAAAACATATTTGTTGAGGGTGAAAACCATATCAGAAACTTTACTCTCCATATCTGGAAAAGTTTTCTCTAGTTTTTCCAGGTAGTGTTCATCTAGTTTTAATGTTGGAAATTCTTTTTTTATCTTGTCTATATCTATTGTTTGGTAAACGTATTTGATTGTTTTATCAAAATACTTCCTCACGTATCTCTCTGTTTCATCTGGATCAACTCTTCGTACATGTCTATT
>CAZCPZ010000028.1:0-10513 GCA_964499875.1 uncultured Thermoplasmatales archaeon
TTTTCAGTACCCATGGGTATTTGAATTAATGCTAGTGATGAAAAAATCATGCAGCTTTCTTCCACTACAATATCATAAAAGAACAAACTTGAAAACACAGTGGTAATTCAAGAAGTTGGAATAATAATATATTGGTGTATCCCTTTGGAGAGTCTCTTATTCTCCACACAAATCGGAGTAATGCAAGAGATGATTTAATCCGCAGCATCCGGATAGTTTTAATAATTATGTCTCTCCTCTTTTCCACTATTTTATTTCTTCATCTCTGTGTTTTTGAATAAAATCTGTTTTTGTGTATTAGATTTCACCAAAATGACTAAATTGGTATCGTCCGATTAACTCTGCTGAAGTAGTTGAAATTCACCATAAGATAGAAAAATAATGAAGTATATAAGTAATATATGTTGTCATCTAGGATCGATGACAACTATGATGGGATACCATTTCAACCAGTTTTGCGTTTTTTCATAAATAAGGCAATATTTGCATTATATGCAGTTCAATAGCAGCGTGTTTGGAGGATCGTAATATGGATATCCAACAATTAGCTTTGTGGGTAATAGATGTTGATAGACGATTAATTGCCCTAAAAGCATTCGGTAACGAGAGGGTTTTACATCCATCGGATATCGCCAAAAAGAGTGGGCGTTCTGTTCAGAATATCTCTCGGGCGTTGCGTGAGATGGAAAGGAAAGAGATAGTCAAATGCATAGGCGAGAAGAATACATGGAGGAAATATCTGTTAACCGATAAAGGAAAAAAAGTATTGGATGAAGTTAAAAAAATATTAGAGTATGATGATGCGTAGAAAAACAATTACGAGGTGATTCATCCTTGATTTTCTATGATAAAAGAAAATCGGAGAAAAATCAGTTTCACCTAAATAATAAAGGTTGTATGTAACCCGATGTGAGTTGGTTAGCTCCATGAAACTAGATAAAAGTTGTTTTGATGATCCAAAACGACATTATCTTAGATTAAGGATGGAGCAATTGGTACGTCGCTGATATTCATCAGATTTTTATATTTTAATAATAACAGTTATTGAAGCAACGGGGGTATTGGTGATAGCGCGGTATTGGTGAGTATAGGCGGTACATGCAAGTATCTGGTATTTCGATTCGAGAAGAAAAACAAAAGTACGTAGTTAAACATAAAAGGACAGCTATTGGGAAATTTAGCACCATTTTTGGTATAGTTAGTGTTTTTATACCTCAATGCTTGTGCAGGGGGATATATGTGGAGCGCAATGAGGAATAATTGTTGAATTTTATGTATGGTTATTATTTATACCCTTTTTATAAGAAAAATTAACATTGATAATCCCAGAAAACATTCAGAACGTTTGAGAGTCTCTATATCCCCGCACAACCCGTCAGAATTTCTGCCATCTCCAGATTCTCTCTCCATCTCTCTTACCTAAATCGAAGTATTCTGGTACATCGTGTTTCTGCAATTAGAATGTCATTTGATGCAATACATTTCCTTAGGACTTTTTGAGGTAATGTGATACAAACCCTGACATTTAGCGGAGATTCCTGTGGAGGGGGATTTTTCCCTCCTAGGATATAACCTATAGCGATAGTACCCTCGTCTCCCTCCTTTTCACTGTGGTTTCAAATGGAGAAACAGGAAAGAGTAAGTACGGGCCTGACGGGATTCGAACCCGCGATCTACAGCTTAGGAGGCTGTCGCCCTATCCAGACTAGGCTACAGGCCCACACTATATCTGTCATTCAACACTATTTTTTAAATCTATATGTTGAGGTATTTCTTGATTCACAGTGAAGGAGTATGTTGAAGGGTCCCCATTGAGTTTCATCCTCCTTATCTCCGGTAGATGTATGGCTTCAACTTCTAAATCTTCATCTCTCAGTAATCTAAGTAACCCGGGTATATGTCCCTCGCCTACTACAGCTATTATCCTCTCATACTCCTTTGATACCTCTACTAGTTTATTAGCCATAAACTGGTTTCGCTCATCAACTAGTATCCTTTTAACAGTTGGAAACTTCTTATTCATCTCCCTCATAAACCTATCTATATCACCTTCTATCAACTCTAATTCTTTTTCAACTTGTCTCCTACCAATTAGGAAACCAAGTATACCTGATAAGGCAAGTCTTAGTTTCTCTCTAAAACTCATCTCCTCCAGTAACCTAGTGAAGATCTTTTTAGCATCCATATCGATTAATGAAATTGGTAACTGATGCCTCTCAGCATACCTTATAGCTGTTAGCATCTCCTCTCCTGGGGTAACACCGTATTCTCTAGCTAGTTTCTCTTGAACACTTGCTAATAGCTTGTAGAGAAGCGAGATTCCTCTACTCTTCTCTAAATCTAGGTGTTTCCTGAGTAGAGCTTGATACCTCTGGTTATCTAATTCTACGCATATAATCTCCGGTTGCTTCTCCTCTAAGATTTGTGTGATAACAGATGAGAGATCGAATACATGAGCAGTACCAACTATGGTTATCATCCTACTCATTGGTATATAGTGGAAATAATTAAATATAGTTTTTATAATCCCCTTTGGTTGAGGATGGGATGATGAATGGTTTTAGTATACATGATCAGTTGAGCCACGCATCTAGCCTTGTTGACAACGTTGAGAGAGTATCCACTGGTGTTAATGGTTTAGATAACCTATTAAACGGTGGGTATCCTAAGGGTAGTGTAATCTTGGTTTCTGGTACACCTGGAACTGGTAAAACAATACTCTGCTTCCAGTTCCTTGAAGCAGGTTTACAGAGAGGTGAGAGATGCCTTTACCTAAGCTCTGATGAACCCACTGAGAATCTTATCCAGGAGGCCTCTAGGTTTGGTATAGATTTCCAGAGATACATTGATAGTGGTCAACTTAGACTATTATACTTGAATCCAGACAACGGGAATCTACATGAGGAGATTCAGAAGGAACTCTCTAATCAAACCTATAGTAGAATCATTGTTGATTCTCTTTCTCCAATTGCAGAGACACCTATATGGATGGTTAGTAGTGGTCAAGAAATTGTTCCATCTGCTAACTCTATAAACTCTATATCCTACCCAGTGGAGTCTATACAGGCTATGAGGATGCGTCTACGTCGCCTAATAGGTTTACTTAAGAAGCATCCCTCTACTGTGCTTATAACATCTGAGATCCCAGAGGGTTCCAATAGTTTATCAAGAGACTCTATATCAGAGTTTCTATCAGATGGAGTTATACTCCTAGGTTTAGATCCTACTATGGATAGGAGGAAACTAGTTATCCGTAAGATGCGTAAAACTAAGCATACCTTGAAACCACAGAATATAGAGATAGGCGAGAGGGGAATAAGAATCCTATAAGATTGCTTTAAAAAACCCTTCAAACTTAGGGTGGTGTATCCCCTAATTTTCCTCTTTCCCTATTTCTTCGTAGACAACCTCTCCTTTTTAACTAAAAATTTGGTTAGAAGAATGTTTTAATAGATAAACCTTCATAAAAATAATCTAAACTTAAATGAATCTCTCATCTCGTTATTATTTAAGAATAATCTTTGCATCCACAACGCATACACTATCCTCGTATAGGAAAACTGGGTTGAGATCCATTTGATCAATGTAATCCATTAACTCCTCTCCCATACTTGAAACCTTTAATAGTAACTCCACTAGCTTTTCTTTACTCACCCTTATATTTCGGAACCCCTCAAAGATCTTTTTACCCTTTAACTCCTCTATCATCTCCACTGCATCTATTCTCTCAATAGGTATGATTCTAAAGGATACATCCTTGTAGAGTTCTGTGAATATTCCTCCGATTCCAACCATTATTGTGAGTCCAAAAGTAGGGTCTTGCACTAAACCAACTATTGCTTCTACACTCTTCTCCATCATCTCATCAACTAGGAAAAATTCTTCTGGGAACCTCTTCTTGAAATCCTTATAGGTTTCACGTAGTTCATCTAAATCCCTTATATCCAGTTTTACTCCACCTACATCTGTTTTATGTAGAATCCTAGTAGAGCAAACCTTTAGAGCAACTGGGAATCTAAGTTTTATTTCATCTAAGTCTTCCTCCTCCCTGATAACCTGGTATCTAGGTGTTGATATATTGTATAGTTTAAGTATCTCTCTACTTTCATTCTCCGCTAAAACACCGCTTTTCCCCTCTATAACTCCTCTAACTTTTCTACTCAAAGCCATTTACTCCTTTCTCCTCTTATCTATCACTCTCTTTGCTTTAACTCCCTCTGCTGGTATACCACCTGGTGGTAATATTTTTATGTATGGTGTGAAAATTATTACTGATGCTATCTCTCTCTTCAATACTTCACTAAGCTCTTTCTCCTCTTTCTCATCTAGAATTCTTTTACTCTCCACTTCTACTAGTAGTTGATCAATATTGTTTTCATCAGTCTCAATTATCATACGCCAGTTTCCACCTACCTCCTCATGTTTCATTAACACTGATTCAATCTGCCCTGGGTAGATATTTGTTCCCCTGATAATTATCATATCATCTGTCCTACCCTTAATAGGGGTGTGTTTGATGTGTGTTCTACCACACTCACATACTGCTTGATCAATGAGTCTGGCTATATCCCTTGTACGGTATCTAAGCAGAGGCATACCTTCTTTTGTAAGAGTAGTTATAACCAGTTCTCCTTCTTCCTCTAGTTCAACTGGTTCCAAAGTTTTTGGATCCACGCATTCCACTAGGAAGTGATCCTCCCATAGATGAAGCCCATCGTGTTGATCACAATCTGCTGATACACCTGGTCCACACATCTCAGTGAGACCATATATATCATGTACATCCATATTCCATGCCTCCATGAGTTTCTTCTTCAACTCCTTAGTAAACATCTCTGCTCCAAAAAGCCCGTTTCTAACCTTTAGTTTATGGAGATCAACACCCATGGTTTGCGCTACTTGCGCTAAACGCATAGCGTAAGAGGCTACACCTGATATGAAAGTGGTTCCATAGTATTCCATAAGCCTTATCTGCCTCTCTGATTGCCCTTTACCAGAGGGTATAATAAGTGCTCCTATTCTCTGTGCACCATAGTGGAATCCAAAGGCACCAGTGAAGGTTCCATATGGTATAGGATTTTGAAATACATCTTTTCTTGTTAAACCAGCCATTGATAAACAACGAGCCATAACCTCACTCCAAACATCTATGTCATGTCTAGTATAGCATGCAGTAACTGGTACACCTGTTGTACCAGAGCTTGCATGAAGCTCCATGCAATCCTCCAATGGTACACATAGCATCCCAAAAGGCATATTCTCCCTGAGATCATCCTTAGTTGTAAAAGGTAGTTTCCTAAGGTCATCAAGGGTTTTAATATCAGTAGGTTTAACTCCTAACTCCTTAAACTTTTTCCTATAGAATGGAACGTTATCATAGACTCTTTTAACAGTCTCTCTTAATCTCTTTAACTGTAACTCTTTTATCTTATCTCTGGGCATCCTCTCAATCTTCTCATTGAACATATAATCCATGAGCTATACCCCTCTCAACTGGAAACCATTAAATGTTTTAAAGGATAACGTAGGTTATCAACAAAAGTTTTAAATAACCTTGTTTCTTCCTATGATCCTGCTATAGTGGTGTAGAGTGATAAACTATGGTTAAAGGAGTCTACCATTATATACGGGAACAATGGAAACGACCAGATACATCTTATCAATCTCCACAGTATTATAGACTCATAGAGTGGAGGCATCAAGAAAATTTCATTAGAGTCGATCATCCTCTAAGGCTAGATAGAGCAAGAGCCCTTGGTTACAAAGCGAAACAAGGGTATATAATTGTTCGAGCTAGAGTTAGACGAGGAGGTTTAAGGAAACATAGAATTAGAGGTGGTAGAAAACCCTCTAAGATGGGTATAAAGAAGATTACAGCTGCTAAGAGTACACAGAGGATTGCAGAGGAGCGAACAGCTCGTAGATACCCAAATCTTGAAGTATTAAACTCTTATTGGATAGGTGAAGATGGTAAATATCATTACTATGAGGTTATACTAGTTGATCCTCATCACCCTGCTATAAAGAATGATCCAAAGATAAACTGGATATGTAAACCTTCTCATAAGGGTAGAGTATTTAGAGGTAAAACCAGTGCTGGTAAAAAAGGTAGAGGACTTAGAAATAAAGGTAGAGGAGCAGAGAAGGTTAGACCAAGTATACGTGCACACCAAGGTAAGGGTAAATAAAAGTTTCTTGCTCCCGTTATCTGAAAAAATTGAATTTAGAGTAACCTTAACATAGGTTATATCATCCAAGAAAATTATATTTTATTCTTCATATATAAAAGAATGGAGAATGAAGGATTTATTTTCCTTTGGTCACTCAAGGAGATCTCTAATGAGTGTCTCATCTAGTCTTCCCTTCATGGACGTTAAAGAATTATGTCTTCTCCCACTCATTACTATGTGTGATAACCCTTCGTAACCTTCTCCAAAGCATGGACAGCCAACACATGATGATCGAGGAACACCTTTGTTTTTTAACTTCAGCTACTACTGCATCTTCAATTGATACCGGAAGGCTATGTGATTCCCAATGACTATGGAAATGACCATTAATCTTTTTTCATGTTTTCCCCTACCACCTATCTGCATTTTCTCTCATTTCTAATCACCCCCTTTCAAAAATATTATACCAAGTTTGGAGTGTTTTTTGATTTTTATTTAAAAATCATGGAGTATTAATCTTTGCTGGTAGGCATATGGTTTTCCTTCCTCTTTTAATGATTTTTATTAAACCATTCTTCTCTAATACTTTGATGTTATAGTTTATTGTCTGTGGTTTTCTACCTATTTTATCTGCAATCTCTCTCTGTGTAATTCCAGGTTTTTCCCTTATTATCTTTATTATCCGAGATTGTATCTCAGTGAGTCGAAGTTTCTCTTCCTCAGGAAACCTAGCGCCAGTTGGATAAAACGCTCTATATCTAAAACTTTCTACTCGAGATTTTATCATCTCCATCTTCTCCAGTGTATACAAGTGATAGGAGAGTGTACCGTTTTTAAGATTCAGTCTCCTCATAATCTCATTATAATGAATCCCTGGATTAGTTTTTATTAAACTATAGATTTCTCCTCGAACAAAATTATCTAAAACATCTTCTCTTTGAATCCTATAGAAGGATAAAGGCACGGTGAGTAATGTGAAGAATCTAAATTTCAAGGTTTCACTTAGAGCAACCAGGATAGCTATGATGAAAGAGGTTGAAGTTATTGCAACAACTGGTTCCTTATATTCTTTGAGGAATAGGTACGTATGGTAGAGGTGCCCCTCATAGTTAACAGTGTAGTTTACTAGTAGGGTATGCTGGATACCAAAACAATCCTTGAAATAGATTGTTATGTGATAAACCCCTGGTGTTCTATATATATGATGGGTTTTATTCTCTTCCACATAACTTCTTTTTCCATCACCCCAATCTACCGATAAATTATCGAGTAATAGTTTTAGTACGGTATCCTCATTGAAATAGATCTCTACTTCATATTCATCTAGTTCCTCTATTTTTTGAGAGATGGATTGGATATAACCCCTTAACTCTTCTTCTATACTGATTGGTGGTGTAGTAGAGTGGATCTCAAGGTGCTCCTTTGGTACCTCTATAATGTACTCCCCGTTGATCTCTCCTGCCCATTCTACGTCATTATATATTCTTTCTTCGCCTAAGGTTTTTAATCCAAGTTTATTTGATGATAACTCTACGAGGATGCTATTATTGATCTTCTCTATCAACGTAGATGTCTCATTGATTGGGTCAGTATAGAATATAGTTGTTTCTCCTCCACTGTTTATTCCCTGAGCTGAGAGAGTGATGGAGAGGATTAGAATACAGATAAGGTAAATGAAGGATTGTTTCCATAGTAGGTTAGGCATTATATCAATTTAACAGAAGATAACCGGTTGATTAATAAAAGTTATTCATAAGATTTTTACTCAACTTTCCCAATCAAATACTTAAATTTTTAACTTATTTTCCTCCTCCATACCGGTCCATCTGCTGTATCTTGTATTTCAAAACCTAGTTTAGTTAGTTGATCTCTAATGGAATCTGCTTTACTCCAATCCCTTATCTTCCTAGCTTCCTCTCTGATATCAAGGATTTGTTTCATCAAAGATGATAAATCATTTGTCTCAACAGAAACCTCTGGTTGATACTGCCTAATCAATCTCTTCAACTCTTCAATGGTTCCCTCTGAAACCCCCTCCTCTTCTTGGAATAAGGTTAGTATCTTACCGAGTTCCACCAAGGTTTTATGTGCATATCTACATAGATCCTTGTTTACTTCCCCCTCCTCTAGATACTTGTTACTATTGTTTACAAACTCAAACATTGCTGCTATTGCCTCAGGTGTATTGAAGTCATCATCCATTGCTTCCTCAAACTTTGCTTTGAAAGTTTCTATGGATTCATAGTACTCTTTATCTCTATCATTAAGAGTGTTTTCATCAAAGGTTTCTTCCTCAGTGTCTCTAGATAACTCTCTGAGTTTCTCCTCTAACCTTGTTATCCTCATTAATCCTTTCTCTGCGTTCCTAAGTGCCTCCTCAGTATAATCAGGTGGTCTACGGTAATGAGTCTGAGCGAAGAAGAATCTTATAACCACCGGCTTCCACTTCTTGATTATATCTCTGATATTAATTATGTTTCCAAGAGACTTAGACATCTTCTCTCCATTCACTGTTAACAATCCACAGTGCATCCAGTATTTTGCAAAAGGTTTACCAGTAGCTGCTTCTGATTGTGCTATCTCATTCTCATGATGCGGAAACCTTAAATCCATTCCTCCACCGTGGATATCAAATGGTAACCCTAGGTATTTACTACTCATAGCTGAACACTCTATATGCCAACCTGGTCTACCAGGTCCCCATGGGCTATCCCAGAAGGGTTCACCGGGTTTCCTCTTTTTCCATAAAGCGAAATCCAGTGGGTTCCTCTTCTTCTCACCTGGCTCAATCCTTGCTCCACTCATCAACTCCTCTATGTTTTGACCAGAGAGTTTACCATAACTCTTCCATTTCTCAACTGAGAAATAAACATCTCCTTCTGATTCATAACCATAACCATTCTCAATGATCTTCTCAATCATCTCAATCATCACAGGTATCTCCTCAGAAGCCTTTGGATATATATCTGCTCGTCTTATACCAAGAGCATCTAGATCTCTAAGACATCTCTCCAAATACATCTTAGAATACTCAAGTGGATCCATACCTTGTTTATTAGCAGCTGCAATAATCTTATCATCAACATCTGTAACATTCTGTACATAAGTAACCTTATACCCCTTATATTCCAGGTATCTCCTAATTACATCAAAAGCATAATATGTTCTAGCATGACCTATATGAGCATCACTATAAACAGTCATACCACACACATACATCTTAACTTTTCCTTCCTCAACTGGTGTGAAAGACTCCTTCCTCTTTGATAGAGAGTTATAGATCTGTAGGCTCATACAATCCTATGCAACCATGAAACATGTTTTATATTTTATGGAGTAATCATGAGTCCTTCTTTTGAATGGGTTTAACAAAATCTTTTAAACAAACTATTTATACCAGGGTTGGAGGAGGTTTCGAGATGAAGACTACTTTCAGTATAATTAAGGCTGATGTTGGAGGATGCCCTGGTCACGCTAAAGTACATCCCGAGTTGGAGAAGATAGCTACAAAACAACTAATTGAGGCTCGTCGTTCTAAACTATTAGTTGATTTCCATGTAACGCATTGTGGAGATGACCTCGAGCTTATTATGACGCATACTAATGGTGTGGATAGCAAAGAGATTCATCAGCTTGCATGGGATACATTCTGTGCAGCAACAGAGAAAGCAGAGGAACTAGGTTTATATGGCGCAGGTCAAGACCTCTTAGCTGATGCATTCTCAGGTAATGTTAGAGGAATGGGACCAGGAGTAGCTGAGATGGAGTTCACAGAGAGGAAATCAGAACCAGTTATAGCTTTCATGATGGATAAAACAGAACCAGGAGCCTTTAACTACCCAATCTTCAAAGTCTTTGCTGATCCATTTAACACTGCTGGTCTCATAATTGATCCCTCTCTACATGATGGTTTTGTATTCGAGGTATGGGATATACTTGAACATAAACATGTTTTCATGAAGACACCTGAGGAGATGTATGATTTACTGGCTTTAATTGGAGCTAAATCAAGGTTTGTGATAAAAAGAGTATACCCAAAGGAGGGTGGTAAACTACCGGCTGATGAACCAGTAGCGGTTATATCAACGGAGAAGCTCTA
The DNA here is from genome assembly GCA_964499875.1 of uncultured Thermoplasmatales archaeon. Classification (GTDB taxonomy): domain Archaea; phylum Thermoplasmatota; class E2; order DHVEG-1; family DHVEG-1; genus B44-G15. Next base: position 10,270 of record CAZCPZ010000028.1, read on the forward strand.
TCAGATAGCAGGAGAGTATGTTGGTAAAGACGACCCAGTTGGAGTAGTTAGAGCACAATCAGGTTTACCAGCAGTTGGAGAAGTACTAGAGGGTTTCTCCAAGGCACACTTGGTATCTGGTTGGATGCGTGGTTCCCATAATGGTCCACTCATGCCGGTATCAGTTGAACAAGCACAGTGCACTAGATTCGATGGACCACCAAGAGTTGTAGCATTAGGATTCCAAGTTAGGAATGGTAAACTC
>CAZCPZ010000029.1:0-7298 GCA_964499875.1 uncultured Thermoplasmatales archaeon
CTCATTATCAGCTTTATCACACGCTTTCTCAGAAGGTATATTCTCAGAATTCGCTCCTAGACTCAACGGTTACCTAAAAAATTTCGGTGTAACATCTATATTCACCGCTGCAACAGGTGCAGTTATAGGGTCAACAACTCTTGCTGAAAGTAAACTCTCCTCAGTTACAGATAACATAATAATGCTTAGGTACGTAGAGATGCAAGGTAAACTGGAATCAGTGATTAATGTTCTAAAAATGCGTGGTAGTAGACATGATAAGGATCTACGTCGCTATGAGATTACTAGTGAAGAAGGATTAGTGATAGGGGAATCACTGACAAACTATGAGGGAGTGATGACTGGAGTAAGCAGAAGAATAAAGGAGCTTGAAGAAGAAAGTGAACGCCTCAAAAAGATAATTCAAGAGAAAGAGGAGATGGAGAAGAAACTCAGAGAGTCGGAGGAGAGATATAGAACAATATTTGAGAATTCACCAGCAGCAATCATGCTTACAGATCCACAAGAACGATTAATCTCTTGGAATGTCTACACCGAGACTCTACTAGGGATGACATATGATGAGCTTTATCTTAGACCAATAAGCTCTTTCTATCCAGCAGAGGAATGGCAGCGTATACGAGCAGAGAAAGTTAGAGAGAAAGGAGTTAAACATAACATTGAAACAAAGATGATTAGAAAAGACGGGGTAATCATAGATGTAAATCTATCACTTAGTGTACTTAGAAACCAAGAAGGAGATGTAACCGGAGCTATTGGAATAGTAGAAGATATAACAGAGAAGAAGCAGATGGAGAGAGAAATAAGACTTAAAGAAAAAGCATTAGAATCCTCTGTTAACGCCATCGTATTCGTTGATTCCAATAGTAGAATAACCTATGTGAATCCTTCTTTCCTTGATATGTGGGGGTATGATGGTCAAGAAGAGGTATTAGGTAAACCTGTTATAGAATTATGGCAGCGGAAAGGAGAATTTATGGATATATTTGATATAGTGATGGAAGAAGGTAGATGGATAGGTGAATTTACTGCACAAAAGAAAGATGGCAAAGTGTTTTCAGTGCAGTTATCTGCTAGTATTGTAAAAGATGAGAACGATGATTTTTCTCATCTCATGTTATCATTTATTGATATAAGTGAGAAAAAAGAAGCAGAAGAAGAGTTAAAGGAAAACCTGCAAACTATTAAGACAATTCTTGAACATATTCCCTATGGTCTCGTAATAGTAGGTAGAGACAAGATAATTAGAAATGCAAACAAAGCTGCTTTGAAGATACTTGGAAGAGAACGAGAAGAAGTTGTTAACCATATTTGTCATAAGAATATTTGTCCCGCTGAAGAGGGAAGATGCCCTGTTCTAGATTTAGGGCAAACTATTGATAAATCTGAAAAAATCGCTTTAGGTAGAGATGGTAGAGAGATTCCTATTCTAAAAACAGTTATACCTGTTAATATCGGTGGAGAAGATGTTCTACTAGAGGCATTTATTGATCTCACTGAGCGTAAGAAAATGGAGGAGTTTATTAAGAGGCAGAATGAGGAGCTCAAGGAGAGTAAACAGGATTTGCAGAGGTATATAGATAATCTTTTGACGTTTAATGCAAGACTTAATCCAGATGGAATAATAGAAATGATTAATCAAACTGCTATAGAGTCAATAGATGTTAACCCTGAAAGGGTTATTGGGAGACATTTTGCTGATACTCCCTGGTGGTCATATGATATAGATTTGCAGAATAGAATTAGAGAATATATTAATAGAGCGAAAAATGGGGAGGTGATAGTAGCTGAAGAAAAAATTAAAGTCAAAGATGGTTTTATTATAATTCAGTTTAGTTTGAGACCTGTGTTTGATGAGGATGGGAAAGTAAAATATTTTGTGGCAGAAGGTCAGAATATAACAGGGTTAAGAGAGATGGAAGAAAAATTCCGGGCGATAGGGGAATCTGCTAGAGATGCTATAATCATGCTGGATAACAATAGTAATATATGCTACTGGAATAAAGCAGCAGAAGAAATGTTTGGATACAAAAAAGAAGAGGTGATAGGTAAAAACCTATATGGATTATTGACACCAAAATCACTTGGAGAAATGCATGTGGAGGCGTTCAATAGATTCCGAGAAACAGGTGAACTCACCTTAGCGGGTAAAGCCTTGGAGGTACCTGCTAAAAAGAAAGATGGAACAGAATTCATCATGGAGATGTCACTATCATCTGTTAAACTAAGAGATAAATGGCATGCAATAGGAATAATCAGAGATGTCACAGAGAGGAGACAGATGGAGGAGCGTTTGAAGCAAGCTTATAGGGAGGCTGAGGAGCTATTGAATGCTGCTGCGGATGGTATTCGTATTATTAATAGGGATTTCACTGTTCGTGCTTTGAATTCTACTATGGCTAGATTGGCTGGTGTTGAGAAGGATAAGGCTGTTGGTATGAAGTGTAGTGAGATGTTTGGTTCGGATGTTTGTGGTACTAAGGATTGTTCTATGGCTCGGGTTCTTAAGGAAGGTAAACCTATTTATACGGAGACCGTTCGTAGGCGTGTGGATGGTAAGTTGGTGCCTTGTCTGCATGTTGCTACTCCTCTGAGAGATGCTGATGGTGATATCATAGGTATCATAGAGGACTTTAGGGATATAACAGAACAAAAAGAAATGGAGGAAAAACTTAGAGAGAAAATCGATGAACTAGAGAGATACAAGAAACTTACTGTAGGCAGAGAGCTAAGGATGATCGAGTTGAAACAAAGGATAAAGGAGTTAGAGGAAGAAATACGAAAACTTCAAGAGGAAAAGAAGACCTGAAGATAAACATGGGGGCGAGAGAAGAGATGCCATAAAGCTAAATTACTGAGGTGGAATAAGATGAACTATACCCCTGAATTCCTCCTATGGTTATCCCTCTCATTCTCTATTATGCTATTTGGTGTATGGTTTGCATATCTATACTCCAAAGATAAGGATAAACGCAAACTAATGTTCTCAATAGCTTTTTTCACAAACACCATAGGCTTGATGCACTTTCTAATGGAGATGGTGGGTTACCCAATAGGTGAAGAAAAAATTTTTCACACCGTATACCTGTGGGGTGGACTAGTTTTCCTGATCGCTATATTTATAGCAGTTAATGAATACATCATAGGAGTAAAAGACTTTGACAAAGTTTTTCGCATATTCCTATTAATAAGCATCTGTTCTCTAACAATAGTAGTAATACCATTCGACATCACCGAGTTTATCCTTGGTATCAGACGTTTCATTGGATTAGAAATACTAATGGCAGGTATATACCAGCTATATCGAACTAGAAGTCTACCAATATTACTATTTGTGAGTGCTCTAATATGTTTCGTGATATTCAGTATCACTATACTAGTAGATATGAGGGGGTATCTGTCTATATTTGCAGCATACATGGCTCACTTCTTCATACTACTTACAGTGATTGTATCATATAAAGAAGAGGCTACTGAGGGAATCCAATCCTATTTCTCGCTGAAAAAGAAGCTTCAATCAACTAAAAAGGCTTTGCAGGAAAGCGAAGAGAGATATCGTGTTATCGTAGAGAACACAGATGATTTAATCATGTTAACAAAACCTGATGGAACCATATCATATATGAGTCCATCATGTAAAGATGTTTTAGGTTCTCCTCCAGAGAGTTTAATCAACACTAAACTGTGGGATTCTTATCCCTTCTATCCTGATGACGTCGATAGGGCTAAAGAGATACATTATAAGGCTTTAGAGGGAGAAAGCGGTAGAAACTATGAGTACAGGATTTTATCTAAAGATGGAGAAATTAAATGGGTTTCACACTCTTGGTCTCCAATAGTTGAGGATGGTAAACTGAAGATGGTTGTCAGTGTAATCAGAGATGTAACTGAGAAAAAAAAGATGGAGGAAGAGCTTACCCTAAAGATTGAAGAGCTAGAGAAAGCAGAGAAAGCTTCCCTTAATATTATGGAGGATTTACAAGAAACCATTGAGGAATTAGAACGAGCAAAGAAAGAAGTCATGGAAAAAAACAAGCAACTAGAGGAGGCAATGGAAGAACTTCAAATGATTAACAGAGAGCTAAACGTAGCAAGAGAACAACTAGCCACTCTTAATAAGACTTTAGAGGAAAAAGTTAAGCAACGTACTCAAGAAGTAGAAAAATTGTTGAAACAGAAAGATGAGTTTATACATCAACTTGGGCATGACTTGAAAACCCCTTTAACTCCTCTAACTACTCTACTACCAATTATTCGTAAAAAAGTTGATGATCCAGAACTACAAGAACTACTTGATACCGCTATCCAAAGTGTAAACTACATGAAAAATTTGGTTACTAAAACTTTGCAGCTTGCTAAGCTTAATTCTCCGAACCTCCAATTTAAGCTGGAGGATGTTAAACTCCGAGAGGAGGTTAATGAAGTCTTGGAGAGGAATCAGAATCTCTTCATGGAGCATAATATAGCAGTAGAGAATTTGGTGGATGAGAATTTGATTGTTAAGGCTGATAAACTTAGGCTTAGTGAGTTACTTGATAACCTGATTAGTAACGCTGTAAAATACAGCCCTAATGGTGGAAAAGTTACCATTAAAGCTGAGGATATTGGTGGTGAGGTAAAGGTTTCTATTCAGGATACAGGTATGGGTATGAGTAGAGAGCAGTTAGAGCATATTTTTGATGAGTTTTATAAGGCGGATTCTTCTCGTCATGATTTTGAGAGTAGTGGTTTGGGTTTGCCGATTTGTAAGAGGATTGTGGAGAGGCATGGTGGTCGTATATGGGCTGAGAGTCCGGGGCATGGAAAAGGATCAATATTCTACTTTACACTACCAAACTCTGCGAAACAATAAAATATTTCATAAACCCATTATGAGGGGGATCCCCTGGAGGGAAAAAAAGAAAATGGTTAAAGTCATGGTGGTTGATGATAGTAGAGAGGTTATCCTTTCAATTGCTCAAGGACTCAAGGAGATAGATGATAGCTACGAGGTTATCCCCGCTGAGAGTGGAAGGAAATGCTTAGAAATATTAGAAACTGAGATACCAGATGCTATACTACTAGATATAATGATGCCGGAGATGAGTGGATGGGAGGTATATGATAAAATCAGAGATAACCCCAAGTGGGAGGATATACCTATTCTCTTTCTAACAGCTAGGACAGATAGAATAGCTGAAAACGCTGGTAAATTCCTTGGTGACGATTACATAGAGAAACCTTTTGATCCCATGGACCTTAAAAATAGGATTGATAAAGCCATAGAAAGAAGAAAAAAGCAATCAGGGTGAGGTAGTATTACAAAGAAGATAATGATAGTTGATGATGAACCAATGATCATCACTGCTGTTAAAGCAGGATTAGAGGCGATAGGAGCAGATTATGAGATAATCGGTGCGACAAGTGGAGAAGAATGCTTCAAACTGCTGGAGAAAGGAGAGAAACCGGATCTAATACTACTAGATATAATGATGCCCGGTATGAGTGGCTGGAAAGTTCATGATAAACTCAAAGCAAAAGACTCTCCATATAATGATATCCCTATAGTCTTCCTAACAGCAGCTACGGATGATGACTCGAGAGAAGTAGGGAGCTGGTTCGGGGAAGACTACATTGAGAAACCCTTCGATGTAGTAGATCTAAAAAATAGAATAGAGAAGGTTCTCCAAAAATATAAGAAGAAAAGTAGTTAGTATCCACTAGATCGGTGAGGAGAGAAAAACAAATCCACTGGCTTGATGAGAGGTGAGTAGATATCAAGAAAGTTATGGTTGTAGATGATGATCCATCCATACTAATATCCGTCAGAGAGGTATTGGAATCCGTTGGTTTTGAAGTAGTAACAGCAAACTCTGGTAGAGGATGCATCGAGGAGTTACAAAGAGGGTTCAGAGGAGTAATACTAATGGATATAATGATGCCTGGTATGGATGGATGGGATACCATAAGAGAAATCGTAGATAACAATCTATTAGAGGGGAATATCATCGCTATGCTTACAGCAAAAGATCAACCAGATGAAGAAATGGATAAACTCAAAGAATACGTTATTGATTACCTTACAAAACCTTTTGATCCAGATGAATTAATCGCTACAATAGATGAATACCTCACATACCTTGAAAAACTTGATACTGGTGATGAGAGATTAATGGATAATCATAATAGGATCCTCAACAGATGAACCAAAAACACTTAAAAATATTAACATATGTACCGAGACTCAATGCAAGTATAATAATAATTCAACACATGCCTAAATATATATGAGGCCTTAATCTCTAGATACCTGCACATCCATGGATGTAATTAATAGCTAAAAACAATAATACACTACAAGATGGAATAGTTTATCTTGCACCAAGTGAGATACATCTTAAACTAATTGACAATAAAAAATATTACTTGAAAAGGTAAATTCTGTTTGTCCATCTGTTGATGTAGCAATGAAATCCACTCAACCAGACTCAAAAACTAGGATAAATAGGAGTAGTTTTAACTGGTATAAGGAAAGATGGAGCAGAAGAAGTAGAGAGTATAGGCGGAGTAACGATTGCACAGGATGAAGAAACAAGTATAATATACGGTATGCCAAAGGCAGCCTATGAAACAGGTGCAGTAGACTGGGTTTTACCACCAGAAGAGATTCATAGGAAATTATAAGACTTACTGGAGATACTACTTCTACCTCATCAAACCCCTTGAGTTTGTAGTTTTTATTTTACCTATAACCCGTATTATCTGTGGCGTATTCAATGTTGTGGAACCCTCATAGAATTTTATGATTTACCTTTATTCAACCTCTCTCATCTTATCTTAGAAATCTAACTGAATAAAAAATTTTTCGAAAAATTTAAATTGTAATTTAGTATTATATTTTCAATATATACTTCAAAAAGGGGGGTAAAAAATGAGAAAGGGAGTTATTATATTTATGATGCTAGTGTTTTTACTCACAACTTCAGCTATGAGTACATCATACGCTTCATATACTGGTGGTCCTTATGCTGCTGTTCCTACGAGTAAGGGTGTTTGTATTGTTGATTTGGTGAGTGGTAGTGGTGGTGATTATACTGTTCCGGGTTCTGGTTCTCATGGTGTTAATTTGGCTGTGACTTCTTCTAGGGTTGTTGTTGCTAGGACTAGTGGTGTTTATGTTGTTGATTTGGTGAGTGGTTCTGTTGTGTATTCTTGTTCTTGTAGTAATGTTTTGTCTGATGTGAAGATTAGTCCGGATGGTAGGTATGCTGCTGTTCCTACGAGTAAGGGTGTTTGTATTGTTGATTTGGTGAGTGGTA
>CAZCPZ010000029.1:7398-10440 GCA_964499875.1 uncultured Thermoplasmatales archaeon
TTCTGTTGTGTATTCTTGTTCTTGTAGTAATGTTTTGTCTGATGTGAAGATTAGTTCCATTAGTAATCCACCTAATGTTGTAATCAACTCTCCTCCAAACTATTATACCACGAATACACCCACAGTTATAGTAAAGGGACGTGTAACGGATGACAATGGAATAACTTCTATCGGTTTTGATCTATGGTACCCTGGTCCTGGAGGTGGAGTGAGGTCAGAAGTCTGGAAGACTTTCTCCACAGCAGTTAAAGACTATGATTTCTCAATAACCATTGATGGTTTAGTACAAGGTATGAATAAGATCATTATATGGGCTTGGGATCTCGATTACAACCGAGGAGTTTCACCAGATCTCTACGTAATCTATAACCCAGGTGGTACGAATCCACCAGTTATAACGATAACCTCACCACCGAACAATTATGTCACAAGCAACTCAAATATAACAATAGAAGGATACATAACTGATGATACTGGTGTGGCATACTTTGGTTTTGGATGGGAGAGACCAGATGGAACGTCATCATCTAGTTGGAGTCCAATAACTCCATCAGTCAAACGATATGATTTCTCTGAGCCGGTTACACTTACTCAAACCGGTAAACATAAATTCACAATCTCATGTCAAGATATAGATGGTAACTATGCATCTGTTACAATAAACGTTACCTATCAACCAGGTGGTCCACCATTAAAGGATCTAATTATTCAACCAAAGAATGGTGTATACCTAGGTAACTTCAAGATAACATCAATCAACCTTCCAATTCCATTTGCCATAGTAATTGGTCCACGTATAACAGTGAAAGTAGATACCTCAACTGTACCAGGTACAGACCACGTAGAATTCTATGTTGAAGATGTATTCAAGGGTACTGGTCCCATTTTGAGAAACACTGATTATAATCCTCCATATGAATGGGTTTGGAGAGAATCTCCCGGTCTCTACGTACTAGGAGTAAAAGCAAAGGACGTGAGTGGAATAATCCTCGGTGAAGACTATGTACTGGTATTATTCGTCTAAACCTTTCCTCTCTCTTTTATTTTAAACCGATGTTTTCTTGATGATGAAATACTTCCCTGTTAATTTTATAGATTTATAATCCATAAATCTTCAATATCCTCTGCGACCTGTTTCTCCATTGTATTATACCCCTTCACCACCAACTTATGTGATCCAAATATACTTTCATTCCATAACCACTGATATGGGTATTCTACATCTACATATTTTAATTGATCATCAACATAAAATTCTACTTTGTTTATGTCTCCTGATGTTTTTCCTTCAACCATTATATCACCTATGATAATAGTTTTACCTGGTATAGATGCTATCTCCTCCCCAAAAAGATAGAGGTAACCCATTCTAGGTTTAACTATCTCAATCATGGATTCACAGTAATAATTCTTCAAAACAGTTTCAGCGGGTTTACCATAAGGTGTATAAGAAGTATCCATAGATCCACCTGTAGATGGATCAGGATACCACATCCACCAGTATATACCTTTAAACCATTCTATATCCCAGAATATTTCAAAAACTGCTTCATAGCAATCCCTTTGCTCCTGTAAATCAACAATACCTTTGCGCTGCCAGTTCCAAGGATCCATGTTGCAACCATTGATACTCCTATAACCTATTTCAGTGAATATAATAGGCTTACCAGTGAGATCATGTAACTCCTCCAAGCCTTGTTTCCACTCCTTCCAACCCTCTACTAATTCTGTTAATGTAGGATTTGTTTTATTCGTAAGTGGGAAATAAGCATCTACTCCTACATAGTCTAGTTCATCCCAGAAGGGTATATTCATATAGTTACTCCAATCAGCAGCATAAGTAATAGATCCAGAGTAATTCTCTCTAACCATCCTTATAATATCATACCATTCACTTCTATTAACTGTTTTAACTAACTCGCATCCTATACAGAATTGTTCAACACCATACTCATTAGCGATTTCTAGATAGTGTGATATAAAATTCTTATAGCTATTAAACCAAGCATGCCAATCCTCTTCACTGTTAAATTCTATGAATCCACGCCATTCATCATTAGCTGGATCCACATGCGGTTTAAGCATAACCTTCATACCAAGAGAATGAATCATCTTAGTAGTATGAATAATGGATTCATCACTAGGAGTTCTATCTTCATCCATTTTTATCTCCATGGAATGAATGGTATCTTGATACCATGTTGGTACTAGAGATACCCACTCTGTACCAGTATTCCTAAGGTTCCTAAGAGAATTATCAGAGGAGTTTTGAAGTAATGTATCATTCCACCAGGCAGCGTAAGAGAAACCTTTTTGAAACTCGCTTTGGATAGAATCGTTTTGAGTAGAAACACCATCAACTTCTCTAAAGCTGATCGTTGTTGAAGATAGGATAAGTAATATCATGATAATTAAATTGGTTCTCAACTTCATATTACCCCTCTTCTAAATCCATTTTTTACAACAACACCTTCAAAGATTTTTCATTTAACCACTTTTTCTATAAATTTAAAGCAGAGAATAGCTCATCTCCTAATATAGGTTTTCAGAAGATTCTAAGAATTATCCATTTTGGCACCCACTAATCTAGAAGTTGGTGGAAATTTCGATACCCCACATAGAGTGAAAACCGAGTGAATGTAACACCACGAGCCATCGCTGGTATTACACCAATCTCAACCCAGTTTCCAATTTATGAAAAATATTCATTAAAATATATCAGTCATCCAATCTAACATCCTGGAAAGCCTTTTGTTCCTTCGATTCATATATTGCACATTATTTCCCCCATGTAAACGATTTCAAATCCTCTATAGGAGCAGTAGAAATTGTTGTACCAACCCCAATTTCTTGTATCAACCTATCAAACCTTTTCACCACTGACACCAAACAAACCATAGGTGTAGAATTTTCCTGTCCTAATGGTTGAAGCGATTCTTATTGATCACACCAGTTATAGGTTTCTTCTTACCCTTTTATACCAAGGTATTTGCTAATGAATTTTTTCATAATCCTGATAACCATCTATAAGAACTAGGCTTA
>CAZCPZ010000030.1:0-8364 GCA_964499875.1 uncultured Thermoplasmatales archaeon
ATTTAGCGACAAAAGAGACGTGTTTGGTTGTATATTCTACTCCATCGATGTATAGGTGAGCTGTGAAGCCACCTTCTTTAAAACCGTGCCAAGAATGTTTAACTATATCGAAGCATATCCAACTGTTTTGACCTCCCTCATCTGATCCTATATCTTACTGCTCCATGTGGTGTTTATCCTTGTATATAACATTGTAGTCCACTCTCCAAGCTATGTTACATTCACTAGTAGCAATTACTAGGTATCCCATCCAATATCTCTTGCTGCATCCTCCATGGGAACAACCATGTGGTGGACCGCGTTGTATTTCGATGGTTACAAATATAATTGAGTTTGCTGTTTTCTTTGTTGTATATGCCTCTTGATACTCTATGTTTTCTCCTGTAATTGTTTGCATAGAAATGTTCCAGTGATTATACATAGTGCTGAGATTTAGTAGAAAAGTTTTCCTCTTATAATACCACCTTCCGTTAATTAGCTGAAAGTATTATTAGTTTTTTCAGGTGATAAAATGGTGTAATCCCCAAGTTTTTTATCTTCTACTGTTTAACCAGATACCTATTGATCGAACATCTGAGGGTTTAGCCATCCTTGATTTAGTCCAGTTGAGAAGATCCTCCTTTGGTAGAGTTTGACAGCAGTGTTCACATGCAAAGTATTCTCCAGCTATAACTAGTCCAGAAGGGTTTTTTTCTAAAACGAAAACTTGTTTACATATGTCACAGGTTTCGAGTGAGTTGTACACCCATCTCCATGGAACATCTCTTTGAGACACGATTTCGTTTCTACTTGATGGTGAAGAGGTGTAAAGTGGTTCTTTTACGTTATTCATCACGTTAGTTGAGACATCTGATTCTTGAGGAATCTCATTCTTGTTAGCTTTTTCTCTAGTGATTTCTTGGATATGTTGTAGAATCTCTTCCAGATCATCTTTGGATATGGTAGTCATGAGTTACACTCCCCCATTTTAGAGGTATTATGATACAATTAAGATGAAGTGCTACTTAATAATGTTTTTCTTTTTCTATTTCTGTATATTCCTGGATTAAGTTTCTCCTGATTTTTGAGTTCATAATCCAATCACCTCTTTTTCTTACTTTTCCTCGACTCATCAATAGAAAACCCTGATATAGAGCCCTGAGTTTATCTTTCTCAAGACCACCATGAGGTCTCATGAAGTTTGTAGTAATAGAATAGTTTCATTCCAATCCGGGGGAAATGTTCCCTCAAAAGCCTGTATGGTATGATAATCTTCTCAACCTTACTATTACTCTGAGGATGTTTTATTCTAGCTTTAACATGTTTTATATACCATACCCTTTGATCTCTCTTCTGAAAAAACATTTAACTCAGGGTTCAGATATCCTCTCTAGGTAGACTGGTAAACTGTGTTCCATTGATCTGTCATAACCCTGTTTTTAGAGTACGCTGCCATAACCCTGTTTCGAAATACCGTAAACAATTAACATCTTCATCTAAATATACATTGTATTCCTTGCTGTAGCATTGCTGAAAAACATCGAAAACTTGTTATCAACATGGATGCATCATCCTCAAAATACTATAACCTGTTTTTCTGGTGTTCAAACCAGCCACTATGCCATAGGCTGTTACTATGTTTCCTCTTATAACGTATCTATTTCCTACGTTTCTGTTTTTGGTTCATTCTTTGATAGTCCTTCCTCTCTCAGGATCCCATGTATCCTATTGCGAGATATCTATGTATTTTCTATCTAAAATCTTCCATGAGTTACTGTGAAAAACAGGGTACTGTTCCCCCCTCCTTATTTCTAATGTAATTCTTCTCTCCTCATCCGAATATAGGAGGAGGGTTTTCCACCGGGTCTATTTGGATAAGGGTATTCACTGTTTCTATTTATCTTCCGTAAATCTCTCACCCATCTTGGTGTTACATTCTGTAGCTTTGCTATCCTGTAAATACCTCTCTCTTTTTCATTCTTCTGATGATCCATCTCATCTTATGGCTGGTTCAACTTCTTCATGTAGGTTGAATCCTCTATCGATTTTTTCAGGAGGTAATTTTGGGTTTTTTAAAGTTAAGGCTCTTCCCGCTAAATCATCAAAGTAACCATGTGTCCACCTAGAGAAACAAATTCTTGCTCTCAAGACAAGGAATCCAAGAGTTTAATCGAACACGGAGAAAGTTATACTTTTTATAACTCTATCCGATGAATCAAAGAGATAAGCCAAAATTAATATAGGTTAGGAGGTATTTATTAAAGTAAAGCCAGTAGAGAAAAACATTGGGATTTTAACACGGGGAGATAGATAGTGGAGAGGGTCTCTAATTTGGATTCTAGGATGAAGATTTCTCGGGAGATGTAGAAACTGTTGATTTCTCAGAGGAGCAGGGTTTATTATTTGTAGTATCTACTGCTAAGTTTTCCTCGGTTTTTCTTTCTATGAGTTTCTTGGCGGCTTCCTGAGTCTCCGCAATCCGCACATAATCAGTAGACTCCAAAACCTTAGATAAATCAAGTAAAGTAAGCAAACGCTTCTCGTCGAGCAACCCCACACCCTCAATAAAATTACGATCGATACTACCCGTTATAATCGGAGGAGTTTTCCGAATCCTGTCACTTTCTAAACGAATGACCTCCGTAGCGCTATCAACAATCATACCCACCGTGTTATCACCAACCTCAACCACAAGAATACGAGTATTATCATCAACCTTCTTAGAAGGCAAACCCAACTTCATCGCCAAATCATTAACCACAATAATATTACCTCTAAGGTTAATCACACCCTTAATATACGGCGGAGTATTGGGAATACGAGTAACCTCCTCCCAACGAATAATCTCTTTGACCTTATTAATATCAACACCAAACTTCTCACCAGCCAACTCAAAAACAACTAGTTGCCGCTCAGTCTTCTTCATATCCCTAATATTCTCATCCTCAACCTGCATATTTTATCACCCTTTATATTTTTCATTGAGTATTTATCTGCTAGGTAGTGGTCTCTGAGATTACTGAATCATCAGTATTTATTGTTTCACTCTCCATAGGGGTATTAGAGGAAAATAGAGAAGAGGAAATACCAGTTTGCATCTGGTTAGATTCATCTATTTTGAATGTATTCACCATTCTACGCGTCTCCTCAGCAATATTTGTTAACTGCTGCGCAGAACTTGAAACCTGCTCCATTGATGCAGAAACCTCTTCCATAGTAGATGAGACTTCTTCACTGCTAGCGGCGTTTTCCTCTGCAATAGAAACTGCCTCACTAACAGCTTTGTTAACTGCATCAATTGTCTTTGGTAGTTGTTCAAAGGATTTCATAGCCTCCTGTACTTCTTGGCTAGCGGCGTCTACTTGTGCGGTGTTCTCAGCCATTGTTTTAACGGCACTATCAATCTCCCTCTGAATACTAGTGATAAGCTCCCTAATCTGATTAGTTGCTTGACTAGACTCCTCAGCAAGCTTCCTTACTTCATCAGCTACAACAGCAAAACCACGACCAGCTTCACCAGCACGAGCAGCCTCAATAGCAGCATTCAAAGCTAATAGATTAGTTTGCTCAGAGATTTGATTAATAGTATCAACAATATTACCGATCATCTTAGACTTCTCACCCAGTGATTTAATCTTATTGGCACCTTCTTGAGTAGTGGTTTTTATAAGTGTCATCTTACTATTTACTTCCCCTGCGGCTTGATACCCTGCTTTAATAGCTTCCTCTGCTTTTTTCACTGCATCTAGAACAGAATTAGCTTGATTAGAAATATTGCTTGCACTCGCTGCTATCTGCTGGATGGTTGAGGATGTCTCTCTCACAGAAGCATTTACTTGCTGAGCAGAACCAGATAGTTGTTCTGCTGCTGAAGCTGTTTCACTAGCGAAGCCTCTAATCTTCTGTATCATACCTCTTAGTTGTTTCACCATTTTATCTATTGATCTTGCTAGTAACCCAGTACTATCATTTCTAGATAGATACATTTCATCGATTTTAACTGTTAGATCACCCTCCGTGATTTTCTCTACATTTGAAACCATTGAATACAGGGCAGATAGATCTGCAATCACTTCAAATCCACCCACAGGATTCCCTTTATGATCATATAATACTCCACATGCCGCCCTCAATGGGATTTTTGTACCATTTCTTGTTACTGCAGTAGTCTCTACAATAATAGTTGACTTCTTATCCATGCAATTCTTCATTGTACACTGAGAAGTGTTACAGAGAGGGGTTTTACATAATTCTGCACAAGTCATTTTCCCAACAACTTCATCTCTATTATATCCAAAGGCTTTAAGAGCAGCATCATTGATATCTGTGATTACAAGGTTTGTATCTGTTTTGAAAGCTGGATCCGGCATACCTCGTAGGAGGCTTCTATCTATAGAAGCACTATTAGATATCGTTCTGGTCACAAGCCATCCTAATGATAAAGCAAATATTACACCTGCAGCAACCGTAATTAGTAAAAAAGTAGTGCTACTAGCCTGTGCTGCATCTGCTATTGCCATTGCCTCTGTCATCTCTGCCGTAGCAGATTCCTCTAGGGAATCAAGATTTGAGGAGAAAGATGCTACTTCTGCATCCAGATTCTCTATTGCATCCTGTGCTTGTGCATCATAGTTGAGGTAATTCTGATAAGACTGGATGGTTATCTCAGCTAGTCTCACTACTTCTTCATGTTCGCTACTAATAGCTGCATAGTTAGGTAGATTCATTATCTGATTTTTTAAGCTCTCAAAAGAAGTGATTTCATCATCACTACCTGTTATGAGGTAATCATTTATAGTCATGATTTCTTCATGAATAAGGTTTATTTGATCAATGGTGAAACCAGCACTTGTGGCTGCATCGATGAGAACATCAGCTGCTGCATCCATCGTCTCCATATCTTCACCAGATTGAGTTTTTGCTTCTCTAGCGAGTCTACTGTACTCCATTATACTCTGAGCATACCCATCTACTTTACTATAAGAAGATTCTATACTGTTGATGAGATTCTTTTGTTCATCATTCAAGTTTAAACTTTTTAACTGCGTCAGTAAACCTTCAAAGGTTTCTCCAGCTTCATTATACTCATCTTCTGTGTCTTCTCCCATCATATATGCATAGAGCGCTACTTGTTGTGCTTCGGCAGCGGTCTTTAACTTCATTGCTATCTCAGCGATAGGTACTTCCTCATCTAATATTATATCTGCCTTTTCCATGATAATGTTTGCAGTGCTTAAACCTATATACCCAGTTACTGCTACAATAGCGGTTACGACTAGGAAACCAACTAGGGGTTTTGTCTCCATCTTACCTCTTCCAAAAAACCCAGCTAATCCCCTCAATCTCACCATCTCATCCTCACCATCAAACCTGTATTCTTCTTTATTTCTTCCCTCCTAGATGAATCTACCATCCCATCTAAATATTTTCCTAGGTGTGTATGCATACCTATAATATATATTTTAGGGTTTAATTCAAATTGTTTCAAAAAACCATAGTTGAAATCAATAATTTTTGGAAATAATTTGGGTAAAACGATATATAAAATGTTTTTGAATCAACCCCCTTGTATGATGAGAAAAGTAGTAACAATATCTATAGGTTTGATGGTTTGTATCTCATTGCCGATACCGGGTCTGGGGTATAAAAATTTTTTAAATAAATCATCGGGGATAGTACTAGAGAATTCCTTGATCTATATGAGATTCTCAGATTCCTTTACATTGGAGGAGATATCATATAAAAAAGCAGGGGAAAAGTATAGTTTCTCAAATAGTCCCCTATGGAGAGCTACTATTGTAGATACATCTGCTTCAATGATAGATGAAAACATGTTCAAAATAATAAGTTCTCTTGATATACCCGCTGAGAGGAAACATTTCATAGAGGAGAACAATGGAATGAAAACCCTTCATCTACAGTGGGATATACCTAAATTCAAATTCCATGTAGAAGTTAAGGTGAGACTACCGGAGGATTCTCTTCTCAGTTATTGGAGTATAGATATCAAGAATGATAATACTAGATATGCTATATGGTATATCGAATTTCCATATCTAAAGATTAAACCTATTGGTAGTAGTAAGTATGATGATTATCTTGTTATACCCCGTCATGCGGGGGTATTAGTTAATGATCCAATCGATAAGATACACTGGGAGGTTTCGCCATTCCAGGAAGTTTTGGCTTCTAGAGACAATGCAGCTGCTGATTTCAAAGGAACCTATCCAGGGTCATATAGTGTTCAACTCTCGGCACTCTATGATAAAGATGGTGATGGAATATATCTAGCAGCATATGATGGCAATATGTATTCCAAGCGTTTCCTCTTCAATGGTGACAACCATGATACCCTATCTTATAGTTTAAGGCAATTCCCAGAGAAAATGCTGACACCGATGGAGGATTATAAGAGCCCATATGAGGCGGTAGTTGGTATATTCCATAGGGATTGGATGGACGCAGCAGAGATATACAGAGAGTGGGCGATGAAACAAGTATGGTGTAACAAAGGGCCTTTATGTACTTGGGAAGATATATCAGAGACTGCATACAACATTGATATGGGAATCATCGCCGCGTATCGGCTTACACTTGACACCCCTCCACTCCACGACGAGAATCTGGAAAACCTTCTCTCTATGAAGGAATTCTTCGATAACATCTCCTCGGTGAATGACACCCCTCCCACATACGGTGTGCACTTCATTGGGTGGTCAAAACATCTTGATGTTATCGGTGAGGAAGGAGCACCAGATTATTTCCCACCGCAATCTAGATTCAAAGAGTTAGTGGAACAGTTGAAACCACAGGGATTCATAATAGATGTATACATGGGAGATAGAGTTTTCGATAAGAATAATCCACTGGATGCAGAGAGTCCTTGGAGTTGGAGTGAGGCAAAACCTTATGCTATGTATAACCCTCTGGGTGACCCATATTCTAGATATAGACCCAATTATGCTTGTATGGATCCATCAACAGATTGGTGGCAGAGTAGCCTAGCATCTCTAGCACCAATTGCTCAGGAAGACTGTCTTGTAGATGGTATCTATTGGGATCATGTACCTCAA
The DNA here is from genome assembly GCA_964499875.1 of uncultured Thermoplasmatales archaeon. Taxonomy (GTDB): domain Archaea; phylum Thermoplasmatota; class E2; order DHVEG-1; family DHVEG-1; genus B44-G15. Next base: position 7,053 of record CAZCPZ010000030.1, read on the forward strand.
ATGGAGTTAGACTTCAAATCTAATATGGACCACGAGGGAGGTGGAAACTATTATGCACTAGGTTATAGGGAGATGGCAGATAGATATAGAAATGCTGGTAGAATAAGTGATCCAAATCATTTCATATATGATGAAGGAGAATGTGAGATAGAAATTGGTGTATTTGACGCATTTCTAAACGAATGGTTTAAACTAGACAATGGAAACCTACAAGAATACACTGGTTTAGGTATACCTATCCCATTGGTTACATATATTTATCACGACCATGCCATGATGGTAGGTGGTATTAGAAACTCAGATAAAGGATTAAATGGTTTCTCAGATCCAAAACAACTGGGTTTCTACGCTGCTTATACTTTTGTTAATGGTAACAAGCCTTATTTCCCAACTGTGAGTGGTATGGCAAACACATTCACAGAATGGAAGAACAACAAGTTAGATGATAGATGGGTTGATGAACTAGAATATTTCGGAGAAATCGTAAAGAATTATAGAATTGGAAAAGAACCCTTAACATTCGGTAGATTCCTCCGTCCACCAGAACTGCCGGGAGTTAGAACAGAGAATATAATCTTCAATGGCCAGAGTACCAATATACCCGCAGTTTTGACGGGAGCGTTTCTATGGGATGATACGATCTATATACCCATCACTAATTGGGGTGAAACAACTCAGAATATAAAACAAATTGATTTCAGTAAATGTAGCTGGCTACCAAAGTGTTATGAGTTATCATTACTAGATGAGAATGGTTTAAAGCATATAGGTAGATTCAGAGGAAAGATAATTAATGTCAACCTTCAAATTGAATCAAAAGAAGCTTGCTTCCTAGTTATCAAAGGATCAAGCTGTGGTATTAAACCACGGAATCGTCTATACATCTTCGATAGAAAAACACTACCCCTGCAGGGTACAGTTGTGATAGGTGGAGTAACAATAAACGTAGAAACACCTGGAGATACAAACAAAGTAGAATTCTATATAGACAACAATCTTAGGTATACCGATAATAATCCTCCGTTTTCTTGGTTCTGGGGTGAACAATCTTTTGGTATACATAACATAAAAGTTTTAGGTTATAATCAAAGCAGGGTATACATGGATACTCTTAATGTTATAAGGATAACATAAAATCGGGAGGTGTAAGTTATGAGTCGTAGGAGTATTGTAGTATTATCTATTTTATCTCTACTGATAACTAGTATCAATGTTTCTCTAGGTGAGTATACTGATTCATCTAATAATGTGGTAAGGGTTGATGCATCAGATATTCTTGCGATAGTTGCTCACTGGACGGGATAATTTGCTT
>CAZCPZ010000030.1:8374-10306 GCA_964499875.1 uncultured Thermoplasmatales archaeon
ACAATGCAATCTCTATGGGATGAGTATCAGAGAGAGAAATACTTGAGAGATCTTAAACCTGGTTTAACAACTATATACGTTCCTACTTGGTCTGAGAGTTTCGAGGATTTCAAGGAGAAAGTTGAGAATGGATACTATTCTAGTCAAGTCTTATTAGCAAGAGAGATAATATCTAGAGGAGGAAAAGTATTATTCAGTATTCAAGAAGTACCAAAGTGGCTTACTTCTAATCCTAATGCTAGTTTCTATTGGAAGTATCCACCTACTAGTTACGAAACATGGGAGAATCTTGTAAGATACATAGTAAGCTATTTTTATAACCAAGGGTTGAGAGGAGTTGGTTATAGAATATGGGAGGAAGCTGATCTTGAACATTTCTGGAAAGGTAATCTATCAGAGTTTCGGGAACTCTATAAACACTCAGCAGTTGCTATTAAAAGTGTTGATCCAGATGCTAAGATAACATTTGGTTGCGCTGGGGCACCTAAGGATTTCCAGGAGGAGATGTTCAAGTATATAGGAGAGAATAATCTACCATTGGATTACATTATCTTCCATCCATTTAATGCCAACCCATATACAGATGGTTTTAGTCATACAAGAGAAACTATACAGGAATGGCTGAGGGAAAATAATTTGAATCCGAATACACCTATGCATGCTGAGAGTTGGAATAGCTGGCTGCAACCTGGTAAGGTTATAGATGAGGAGAGAGAGCTTATAGATGAGAGGAGTCCTGAGAGGGATACAGAGTATAATGCAGCATATATAATAGCAATGCTATACAGTATGGATAAAAATGGTATAAGATATCATAGTTTCTTCTCAGATGTTGATTGGAGTCACTACAAATATGAGGATGAAGTAAAAGATAGAGAATTCTATGGAGACTTTGGTTTACTAACTAGGAATGGTGTTGTTAAACCAGTCTATAATGCATTTAGAGCGATGTCTATGGTATATGGTTTAAACTCCACGAACTATAGAGTTAAAACAAGTTTCGATGAAGATAGTTTTATAACAGCTGTATCCTCAATAACTGGTGATCAAAACAAGATATACATCATTATATCTAATTTTATCCCAGAAGGTAGGATGATTCCACCTTATATACTATATAAGTTTAAGACTTGTATGCAAACCAAGGGTTACTCAGAGGATGAATGGAAACTAATAATGGATGCATTAAAAGAAACTGTTAAAGAGAATCCCCAGCAGGATAATGAAACAATGATAGACTATATCAATAGGATTATTGATATAACAGATTACCCTGAACCACTAGATGACCAAAAGGTTAGAGAAGATCTACATAGCTGTGTTGATACAACCAGGGATAAACTAGATGAGATGGAATACTATGATTCTAATCCTAGAAAAATTACACTAGAAGTTGATAATATATCTTTTAAGGATGCAGCTATAACAACTTATAGGATAGATAAAGATCACTCTAATTCCTGCAAATATAATAATAGAACAGCGGAGAATAAAACAACTTGCTGTGGAGTCAACGGAAGTATAGATAAACGGATTAAAGAGGAGAAAAAAGAAGCAGAAGAGGAAGGAAAAAGAGAGGCTATAAGTTTCCTTAAAACCAAGGGGTATACGGATAGAGACATAGAACTATTATGGAATGCAGTAGAAGGCTGTAATGGAGATAGGGATTGCGTTAAAAACTTGGTTTATCAATACTATGATCAACTAGATAGATATAAGAATTCATCTAACTGCAACCCAGATATAATCTGGGAGGAGATAAAAGAAGCATATAGTAGGTATACCAAGATGTATAACCAGGTATTCTACTATACTGGTTCAAATGCAATAGATAAGATAAATAGTTTATATGAAGTCACACTAGAAGGATCTAAACAAGTTGAAACAATATCAATAGAAAACAATATGTATATAGATGAAATAGTTATGCAA
>CAZCPZ010000031.1:0-10275 GCA_964499875.1 uncultured Thermoplasmatales archaeon
TTCCAAAAAACCTCTAGGAAGACAGTAGAGGAGTTAATATGTAGATTCGTGGTTGATAGTAATGATAGAAGAGTAGGTGAGAGTATAGCCCTCAATGGGGATATCTTAATCATTAAACAAAGTGGAAAATTCCTTGGTATACCACTTAAACATGTTGAGGAGCGGGGTAGGAATTTATTAGTGAAGGGGTTAATTGATAGAGAGAAAGCAGAGAAACTAGGTGAAGAATGGCGGAGGAGTAATGAGAAAAGAGAATGAATTCAAATATAAGATGGTGATAGCAGCAAGAGAGGATCTCAAACTATCACCAGGTAAACTAGCTGTACAAGTTGCTCATGCTGCTGTTGCATGCGCCTTAGAAGCTAGAAGAGGTTATAATAAGTGGTTGAGAGAATGGATGAAAGAAGGGGCAAAGAAAGTGGTGGTTAAAGTTGAACATCTAGAGGATTTTTACCCACTCAAAGATAAAGCAGAGGAATTAAAGATTCCATACTATATGGTAGAGGATGCAGGGTTAACAGAGATACCACCTGGTACTAAAACAGTTATAGGTTTTGGTCCCGCACCCGCAAATATAATAGATCAAATAACAGGTCATCTACCGCTACTATAAGGTTTTTTGATTACAACCGTTTATATAGGAATATCAAGGCTAGTAGAGTTAGAAGAGCTATAGTTAAACTAAAACCAGGTGTACCCTTAGGTGAAGTCTCATATGAAGTAGTAGATGATTCATCACCATCACTCTCTCCTCCAACACCTTCCTCCTCTCCTGTACCCGTGTTTCCTCCTCCACCACTGTTATAGTCTCCCCACCATGGAGATTCCTCATTTGGTATCCAGTCACCCCAGTAATCTAGCATGTTACCGGGTTTAGAGTATTCAACTGCGTAACCCCAGAACTCTACGTTACTATAATCTGCATCAACTGCATCAAATACACCTGTTAAAGCATCACCATCAGCTTGGATATCTGGCTGAGATTGATTGAAGAAACCCTGGAATGCATTCTCACCTACTGTGAAACCAAAGCCTTCTCCATTTACCCAAGACATAAAATAATGGGTATCAGAAGTATTTAGATAAACCCAGTAACCTACTTTATCAGAGTTTTTCTATTACACCGGCTACTTTCAAAGTAATTGTTAGTTTATCACTACTTATAGAATAGGTTAACTCTACGATATCAATGTTGGGTTCACCGCCCACATTATACTCCTATCTCCCTGATGAACCAGAAACTTGCCAGTGAGCAACATCATTAGTTGGATCAGATAATGTTTTATCAGCTGATACTACATCTATCATGGAGAATGAAACGGATATAAGTAATATTAGCCACATCTTCATTCTGATACCTCAGAATACGCCCCCATTGATTAATGGGTTTTAAAGTTATCGTAAAATAATTTTAGATTCATCTGATGCAGATAGAAACCAAAATATTTTTTATGATAATACTCTTTTCACCTTTTTGGAAGTTGGAGTTCAACCGAGAGGTGGAGGATGGCTTGAGGATGAACGAGATTCTAAAGATGATTGGTAATAATGCTGGGAAGATATGGAGGGTGTTAGATAAAGAGGGGCCACAAGTTAGAACGAAACTCATGGAGAAAACCAGTTTAACAGAGGGAGAATTCTATGGAGCAGTGGGATGGCTAGCTAGAGAAAATAAAATTAGGAAAGAGAAAAGAACCTATATGCTTGGAGAGACAAACCTAACGGAGAAGATAGGTGGAGACGCTGGTAAGGTATGGAGAGTACTCTGCACTAGAAAGGCTTTGGATGTATCCGCTATAGCAAGGCTATCTAACCTAAGTAAATATGATTGCTACTCCGCTCTCGGTTGGCTGGCAAGAGAAGGAAAAATAACTGCTAAGATAGTGGTTAGGAAGAAACCGGAATAGAAATAGATATTTAGATGAAAACTGGTTCTAACATCTAGATGAAGAAAGGTGTTAAGATACTAGGTATAGATGATGCCCCCTTCTATTTCAGGGAAGATAAAACCATTGTTATTGGAGTGGTAATGAGAGGAGGAGGATACATAGAAGGAGTGATAAGGAGAGAGATTACAGTAGATGGAGATGATGCAACTGATACTTGTATCGAGATGATTCTTACTACTAGACATAGACAACAATTAAAAGCAACACTACTAGATGGGGTATCCCTCGGAGGATTCAATGTAGTGGATATAGAGAGAATCTATGATGAAACAGGTATACCTATTGTAACAGTAACTAGAGATAAACCAGATTTAGAGAGAATCCGAGAGGCTTTAAAAAAACACTTCAAAGACTGGAAGAGAAGATTTAGTATTATAACAAATGGTAAACTCTTCACGGTTGAAACACAACATAACCCGATATACGTTAAATGCGCTGGTATAGACTCAGAGAGAGCAAAAGAAATAATAACATTATCCACCATACGAGGTGTGATACCAGAGCCTATAAGAGTAGCACACATCATAGCATCCGCCATAGTTAGAGGTGAATCATATGGGAAAGCCTAGAGTTGATGACACTCAATGTTTATCCTGTGGAGGCTGCGTCTCTGTATGCCCAGTAGATGCTATAATCATGAGGAATCTAAGAGCATTCATCAACCAAGGTTTATGTAAAAACTGTGGAGTCTGTATAACTACTTGCCCAATAGGAGCTATCTACATGGAGGAGTAAACCTATGAGGTATGATGTAGTAGTAGTTGGAGCAGGCCCCGCGGGATCTGTAACCGCTAGATTCGCAGCAGAGAGAGGAGCTAAAGTATTACTACTAGAGAGGAGACCCGAGGTTGGTATACCTGTTTTATGTGGAGAAGGAGTTAGTCAGAGGATAGATAAATGGAATCTACTAGAAGGTAAACACTGGATTGCTACCAAAATGGAGGGAGCAAAAATATACTCACCAAATGGAACAAGAGTTACATTATCTAGGGAGATAGCTGGTGATGAAACAGGATATGTCCTATACAGAGAGTTGTTTGATAAAGAACTTGCTAGACAAGCTTGTAAGGCAGGAGCAGAGTTAATGCTTAGAGCGGAAGCAATAGGGTTAATAAAAGAAGATGAGGAAATCAAGGGGGTAAAAGTAAAGCAATTTGATGAAGAATTTGAAGTCGAAGCAGATATCATAGTGGGAGCAGATGGAGTGGAATCTAGAATCGGTAAATGGGCTGGTATAAACACTACTGTTAAACCAAGGGATTTAGAAAGCTGTATACAATACACATTAGCAGACATTGATTACCCTGAGGACTACTGTGAATTCTATCTCGGTAAAAGGATTGCCCCTGGTGGATACATATGGATTTTCCCGAAAGGGAGAGGAGTATTCAATATTGGTATAGGTATACTAGCTAGTTTATCCAAACCGGGGTTACCATTGAAACTACTAAGGGAATTCATCGATAAACAGAAACCAGAGTTTAAGAAGGGTTACCAGATGCGCCTACTAGCAGGTGCAGTTCCGGTTGCAAAACCTGTTGAAACAGTAAGAGATAACCTACTATTAGTGGGAGATGCAGCTAGACATGCTGATCCAATAACGGGAGGAGGACTTACCACCTCTCTTGAGGGAGGGATGATAGCAGGGGAGGTTATTGGAGAAGCAGTAGAGGAACAAAGATTTGATAAAGAGATGCTATCAAATTATGAAATTAGATGGAGAGAAGCCTTTGGACATAAATTATTGAGAAACTACATGGTTAAGGAAACCATGTTAAGCTTCGATGATAAAACCCTTGATATGCTAGCAGATTCATTGAAAGATTATAGATTCGAGGAATTCAGCACACTTAGTTTATTAAAAGCTCTTGTAATGAAACATCCAACACTATTAATGAAAATTAAACCTCTCCTGAAGTTGTCTGAGAGGAGTAAGAAATGAAATGGGGTTTAGTATGTAGTTCAAATGTTAAGAAATCACTCTCAGTGGCAGGAGAGGTATATGAATTCTTATGTAGACACGGAGAGGTTCTACTGGAGAAGGAATTAGCAGATAAACTAGAAACCCAAGGATACACTCTATCAGAGATTAATGATAAAGTAGACATAGTTGTCACAGTGGGTGGAGATGGAACAATTCTTCGAACACTTAGAGAAGTAGATAAACCCGTTTTCGCTATAAACTCTGGGGGGATGGGGTTCTTAGCAGAGGTTGAATCAAAGTATGCAATAGAGGGATTAGAAAGAGTTTTATCTGGAGATTACAACGTGGAGGAGAGAGCTAAGATTAAGATTCTATTAGACGATAAACGGCTACCAGATGCAGCAAATGAGGTTACAATACAGACAGGGAGAATAGCCAAGATAATGTATCTACAGATATTTGTAGAACAAGAACTACTGGAGACACTAGGGGCAGATGGAGTTATAATTGCTACACCAACAGGTTCAACAAGCTATGCATTAAGCGTAGGTGGACCAATCATGGATCCAAGTGTGAATGCTATGATAATAGCACCCCTAGCTCCATTTAGACTCTCAGCTAGACCATGGGTTATACCATTGAATAAAAAGATAACTGTGAAGGTTTTACCTAAGAGTAAGGAAACAAAACTGGTCATAGATGGAAACTATACTGAAGACCTCACAACTAAAAACACTGTTACGGTAACAGGTTCAGAGAAGAAAGCAAGATTTATAAGATTCGGAGAATCATTCTATCAAATGGTTAGATTAAAACTAGTTAGATAAAAAATATTTTTGGAAGAAAAAACCATGAAGATATGGGGAAGGAGGAAAGGAGAACAACCAGTTTCATGGAAAATAACTCGAAGTTGCCTATCACTTATATTTGAGAGTGCAAAAGAGATATACCCCAGAGAGTTTGCAGCTCTATTAAGAGTATACCCAGAGAGGAGGGATACGATATCTGAGATAATGCTGCTACCTGGTACTATATCTGGTGATGCACATGCAATATTTATGCTCCATATGAGACCAATCGATTTCAGTATAGTTGGAACCGTTCACAGTCACCCATCCACTTCTTGGTATCCCTCTGAAGCGGATCTACACTTATTTAGAAAATACGGGAGGATACACCTAATTGTAGCGTACCCTTTTAAAGAGGATACTTGGGGTGCCTATGATTATAGAGGTAACCCCATTGAGGTAAAGGTTATTTAACCCCTCACCCCTCTTAGATAATCTGTGGAAGATGGAAAACATAGTTGATACACTAATATTTGCACCATTAGCACCAATATCTGGAGTACTATTATTCTGGTTCATACAGTTATTATTCATTGAAAGTCAAAAATATCTGTTATCGAAGATAAGGGGTAAACATGAAGCTCTATGTAGATTCACAAACTTCCTAGGTATATTCTTCCAGACACTCTGTCACGCCCTTGGATACACGGTTACAGGTAGTGGAATAGCAGAGTTTTACCTAAGTGTTGACTATGGTAAAGTATCACCAAGGAAGAAGAAAACTGGTTTCTTTGAATGGTTCGCAAACGGGTTCCTATTCCTTGGACCTTTTTTCATACCACCCATGTTGATAATGATATGCCTACTATTCTTAATTAGAAACCTGGGATTCCTTCCAACGAGAGAATACACCTTCTCTCAGGGGTTAATAGATTTCGGTGCCAACCTCTATATCTTCTCAAGAGACTTCCTGGGTTTCATAGCATCAATAGATTTATTTCATCCTGGACATATAGGTTTCTTAATCCTCATGGTATTCTTAGGACTTGGAATTAGACCTAGTTATATAAGGGATGAGAGGAGAGAGGAAAAGATAGACATGTTATATGACCTAAGGAATATCAAAAACCATCTAATACATAAACCCATCTATGTAGTATCATTAATATTCACATCATACATATTCTTCTACTTATCCCATATTTTTAGATTAAACTGGTATATAGCATTCTATTCACTACTAGGATGGTTGTCTATAATAGCAATAGTAGCACTCCTAATAACACATCTAATAATAGTATTTATAAAAGTAACAGATAGATTAGATAAGATGCGGCGTCTAATACTATATGTAACCATGATAGCTTCCTATACAAGTCTAAGGGTATTATTCCTACTAATCCCAATACCATATGCAACAACCCTATCCCTACTAGGAATGTGTTTAAGCGTAGTAGGAGTAACAATGGTTATTATGAGACAAACCAATAAATTTAAAACGATTGGTATGATGAAACCATCACTACACTCAGAGGATGGAGATTTAGAATGGATGAAGAAGAATTATTAGAGAATGAGAGGGTTGAGAGGATACTATCCCCCCACCCATTATCCTTCATGAAACTTCAATCCATATGCATCTTCCTCCTTATTTGGGGTATAGTTATAGGTTGGCTTGTAAACTTCTCAGATTGGAGAAACTGGTTTAACAACCCCGTGCAGATAATACTAGTATGGAGTATAGTATTGTTAGTAGGAGGAATAATTGCTTCCCTACTAGCAATTAGATGGAGATTCTTCTTCCTGTATCTAGGGATCATACTTGGAGGAATGGGACTCCTACAATGGCAGAACTGGTGGAATATAACTGGAGTAGTAATACCATATTACACGTTATTTGCATCGATAATAGGATTCCTACTAGTAGAATGGTTCCGGAGGTCACATAAATACATAATATCGAATCAGAGGATAATATTCAAAGGAGGTTTACTAACGAAGGAGGAGAGAACACTTAGATATGATAAGATATCAGATATCAACTATAAACAAGGTATACTAGGTCAGATATTTGGATTTGGAACAATTATACCGATAAGTCAATCAGGGTTTGGACTTGGAACAGATGCAACCTTTGCAGCTGGAGGAATAGATGTAGGAGGTAAAAAAACAAGGTTCCTAGGGTTAGTAGGTGGTGGAAAAGAAGTACAAACCCCTAGAGCTAGAAGCTACTATGAGTTACATGGAGTATACCCGTTTAAGGAAATTAAGAAACTAGTTGAAACACTAGTACAAGGACATGTTATCACCCCATATCAACAAGAACAGGTTGAATTCCAGAGGCAACAAGTTGATTTACAAAAAGAGATGAGGGATCTACTTAAAAAACAACTAGAGTTAACCGAGACACTACCCTTGGAGGAAGATGAGGAAGAAACAGGAGAGGAACAGGAGTAGATATATTTAAATCCTACATTTTATTTTTGTAAAACCTATGGTCCCGAAGAAGGTGTTCTTCACAAAGGGTGTCGGGAAACATAAACAAGAACTACAATCATTTGAACTAGCATTAAGGAATGCGGGTATAGAGAAATGTAATCTCGTTAATGTTTCAAGTATAGTTCCACCGAATTGTAAGATCATACCAAAAAACAAGGGTATAGCACAGTTGAAACCAGGGGAGATAACCTACTGCGTTATGTCAGTGAATAAAACAAATGAACCAAATCGTCTCATCGGAGCAGCAATCGGTGTAGCTATCCCAAAAGAAAAAAACTCCTATGGATACATATCAGAGAGACACAGCTTCGGAGAGGTAAGCAAAAAACTCGGGGACCATGTAGAAGATTTAGCAGCAACTATGCTAGCAACAACCCTTGGATTAGAGTTTGATCCAGATAAAGCATGGGATGAGAGAAAACAAGAATACAAGATGAGCGGTAGATTCGTTAGAACGCAGAGTATTGTACAGACAGCGAGAGGAGATAAAAACGGGCTCTGGACAACAGTTATCGCCGCGGCAGTATTCCTACCGTAAAAGGAGTTAAAACAGGGAATGGAGGAACACCTCATCTTCTCAATGTTAGTGTATGAAATAATTGTTTTAATTAGAAGAGTTTTAATATAGGATACCATTCTATGCAATATCACTACCTAACCCAGAGTGGTAGGGTGAGGTGAATAGTTCAATGGAAGAAGTATTTATTAAATGGTTCGAAGAGATAAGCATAAAAGACGTTCCACTAGTGGGAGGGAAAAACGCCTCACTAGGAGAAATGATTCGTAATCTAAGTTCAAAGGGAGTAAATGTCCCATCTGGCTTTGCAATCACTGCATACGCATACAAGTACACAATAGAGAAAGCAGGGATAGATAAGAGGATTAGAGAAATCCTAGCTGATTTAGATACACATGATGTAAACAACTTAGCTGAGAGAGGACAAAAGATTAGGGAACTAATTAAGAATACACCGCTTCCACCAGAACTCGAAGGAGAGATTAGAAGATACTATAGAACAATGGAGGAGAAGTATGGTAAGAACGCTGACGTAGCAGTTAGAAGTAGTGCAACAGCAGAGGATCTACCAGATGCAAGTTTTGCTGGTCAACAAGAAACCTATCTTAATGTTAGAGGAGAAGAAGAACTCCTTGCAAGAGTAAAGGATTGCTTCGCATCACTATTCACCAACAGAGCTATATCATATAGAGTAGATAAGGGATTCGATCACTTCAGCGTGTACCTATCTGTTGGAGTACAGAAAATGGTTCGATCAGACCTAGCAGTATCAGGAGTAATGTTCTCCATAGACACAGAGAGTGGATTCAAAGACGCAGTATACATAACGGGAGCATATGGTTTAGGAGAAAACGTTGTGCAAGGAGCAGTTAACCCGGATCAATTCTATGTATTCAAACCCACTCTTAAAAAAGGTTATAGACCAATAGTTGAGAAAAAACTAGGGTCAAAAGAGAAGAAACTAGTTTATAGTGAAAATGGTGGAACAGAACAAAGAGAAGTCAGCGAAGAAGATCGTAAAAGATTTGTTTTAACAGATGATGAGATACTAAAACTTGCAGAATGGGCCTGTATAATCGAGGAACACTATGGTAAACCAATGGATATAGAATGGGCTAAGGATGGATTAACTGGTGAGCTATACATTGTGCAAGCTAGACCAGAAACAGTACACTCACAGAGAGACATAGCGAAACTCCAAACATATGTACTTGAGGAGAAAGGTAGATTACTAGTACAAGGAGAAGCAGTTGGAACAAAGATTGGACAAGGCGAGGTAAACATCATTGAGGATGTAAAAGACATTGGGAGATTCAAGAAGGGACAAGTTCTAGTTACAGATATGACGGATCCAGACTGGGAACCCATTATGAAGATAGCAAGTGCAATAGTAACCAATAGAGGTGGCAGAACATGCCATGCAGCTATCATATCTAGAGAACTAGGTATACCCTGCGTGATCGGTACAGGTAACGCTACTTCAACACTACAACAGGGTATGAATGTAACTGTTGACTGCTCAGAGGGTATAGGTAACATCTACGAGGGACTACTGAAATATAGAGTAGATGAGATTAAACTAGATACTCTACCTGAGACAAAAACACAGATTATGATGAATGTCGGTGTACCAGAGAAAGCCTTCCAGCAAGGTCAGATACCAAATGATGGAGTAGGTTTAGCTAGAGAAGAATTCATAATAAACTCTCATATAGGGATACACCCCCTAGCTATACTAGAGTATGAGAAACTTAAACAACTCGCACCAGAGAACCCAGATATCGCAGAGATTATAAGGAAAATCGATGAAAAAAGTATAGGATATGATGATAAAGTAGAATTCTTTATTGACACACTAGCTAGGGGTATAGCTAAGATCGCAGCTGGTTTCTATCCAAAAGATGTAATTGTTAGATTATCTGACTTCAAAACCAATGAGTATGCAAACCTAATAGGTGGACACCTCTATGAACCAAATGAGCATAATCCAATGATTGGTTGGAGAGGAGCATCTAGATACTATGATGAAAAGTTTAAACCCGCTTTCGGGTTAGAATGCAGAGCAATCAAGAAAGCTAGAGATGAGATGGGGTTAACAAATATCAAGGTTATGATACCATTCTGTAGAACACCAGAGGAGGGAAGAAGAGTCATCAAAGTCATGGAGGAATACGGATTAAAACAAGGAGAGAATGGCTTAGAAGTCTATGTTATGTGCGAGATACCCTCCAATGTCATAGTAGCAGATCAATTCGCTGATATATTCGATGGATTTAGTATTGGATCAAACGATTTAACTCAACTCACACTAGGATTAGATAGAGACTCTGATCTAGTTGCACACATATTTGATGAGCGAAACGAAGCAGTGAAACGATTAATAGCACAAGTAATAGAAACAGCTCATAACCATGTACCGAGGAGAAAAGTTGGTATCTGCGGGCAAGCACCCTCGGATTTCCCAGAGTTCGCAGAATTCCTAGTTGAATGCGGAATCGATAGCATCTCGCTAAACCCAGATACCGTTGTGAAAACTCGTTTACTAGTAGCAGATGTAGAAAAGAGGTTGCAACAAGAAGTAACTCGGAGAGAAGAGAA
>CAZCPZ010000032.1:0-10049 GCA_964499875.1 uncultured Thermoplasmatales archaeon
CAGCTGCTGAGGTATTAGCAACCTTCCCAGTATCTCCTAGTACCACCTCAATAGGGTTTGGTATACTTATACGCTCGATTACATTGTTTCCATCTTCTTTTCTCTCAAACCATATTAGTCCACCATAAGTAGAAGCGGTGTTATCGATTCCAGAAGGTGTACCATGATATCCTTTTTCTCCCTCATAGGCTATAGCATTGATTTCCTCGTCAGAAAGGTTTAGGTTGAAGTACTCTGATAAAGCGCGTGCTATTGCTACGCACGAAGCAGCACTTGCACCTACGCCACTAGCTGCTTTTAGAGTTCCAGATAGCTCTATCTCCACTCCTTGGTTGGAGAAATCAAGGTTCATCTTCTTTATCATCCTCTGCAATGAGTCTTGTTGTTGCTCAAGTTTCTCCTCCTTATACCCTGGTGTGGCATCTCTGTTATCTATGATTCGAACACCTGATGTATCAGATGGATGAACCTTTGCTAGTGTGTAGTGTCCTATAGCCGAGACTATAGCTGGGATTCCATATACAACGAAGTGTTCGTTGAATAAAATTGCTTTCCCAAAACCTATACCCTCGCCCTTCATATGCATCACAATTCTCTTCCTTAGAATATTTTTCTGTTCATATACAAAACTTGGTAATATCAACAACAAGTATATCAGGTTTATGATGGTAGACTCTTCTTAATGGGTTTCCCGCTTATTAATGCACATAGGAATCCTATGAAACCAGTGAAGACATCAGTTATAACGAAACCTAGTAGAGATACAACAAATATCTCCTCCCCTGGTGTGTTGAAGAATGTTGAGAATAACATTACAGCAGTGAACTCTCTTGTACCGAGACCTGCGAAGCTAATGGGTATGAAACCTGCTGCATTAGCTACTGGGAAGAGAAGTAAGAAGAAAGGATAGGGTATGGGTAGTTTCAATGCCAATACTATCATGTATTCTTGAGTGAAGATTATAATCCATGTTAAGGAACCTAGTAGTAGTGGTGTTATCAATTTCTTAATCCTAGGGAAATCCTTGTAGAAGGTGGATGTAAACTGATGACCATGAAATCTAATTTTAGATGGAAGCATCTTAGAGACTAGCAAGGTGAATATTTTCTCTCCTCGCTCCTTGTTGATGAAATATATGATGAATAAAACTATGAAGATAATCCAAGCAGATATGATAATTGGTAGCGTGGGGAAGGCATCTACTACTAGTAGGGATCCTATTAGCATCATCACATAAAGTGAGAAGGTATGCACTGTCGCCTCTATAAATGAGTTGACAAAGAGTTTACCATAGGGTTCACCTGTTTCTTCTTTCATATATAGTATCCTCATGAGCTGCCCTAGGTACCCTGGTGTGAAGCTACCATAAAAATACCCTATGAGGTATATCCTCAGGGATTCGCAGAATGAGAGTTTAATCCTCTGTTCCCTCTGGATAAGGATCCAAGCAGTATTTCGAATAAGGATTCTAGGTAAAGTGAGTGGTAAAGCTAAAACTATGTAGATTGGTGGTATAGATAGAAAAGCCTTGATAATCCTTGATATATCAAGGGTGTAAACCGTGTATATTAGTAGAGTTAACCCAATTAGTGGTAGGAATCTTTTAACCTTGGAGAATAACTTCTTCACCACTCCTTGGTTCACCACTCCCTTATAGTTTTAACCGTAGTTTCCTTATCCTCCTTAGTTCCGCCTCAGTTAGTTTCTTCTCTCTTCTCTCCACGTATCTAACTTTTAATTTATTCTTAAAAGCCTCTGTTATAACTCTTCCATCGATATAAGTTGGAATAGGTATATCTAGATAGGCTAGAATAGTAGGTGTTATATCAAGAACAGATGCTTTAACCTTATTATGCTCAACATCTCTGCCATACATGAATATGATACCATCTCTCTTGTGATCTCCAATCCAATCATAGAAACCTGGTGGTGATAGTGTATCTAGTTCATTGGTTTGAAGTATTGATTTAAAGCCCTGTGGTGGCTGAAGCAACTCTTGTGCACCATACTCATCTTTTAGATCAAATATTATATCTAGTGGGTCATTCACAGCGTTTTTACCATACAACTCCTCCCATTTATAGATCTTGGATATAATCCTCTCACCATTCTCTGGATCCTCTATGGATCTTAGGAAATCTATAATATTTTCTCTAACCTCCTCATAGTTTCCCTCATCTACTATACCTACACCATACTTATCCTTCCTTATAATCCGTATTCCTCTTGAGCAAACTGAGTGATAGAAGGCTTTAGAGTTAGAGAAATCTATGCTACCACCAACTCCACTAGATAATATAAGTTTTCTTCCAATGGAGCTACGTACTAGTTTCTGCATCGGTAGTACGTGGAATAACACTTTGCTCATACTCTCAAACATAGCTGCAGAGAATGCTTGTATACTTCTACTCAGGTCACCCTTGGTTTGGAGGAAACCAGCGTTGTATAAGGCGTTATTCACATAGAAGTACTTCTTTGGTTGCTGGAAACCATGATCAGATACAATGATATATAATGCTTTAGGATATCTATCCATTATCTCCCCTATATACTCATCAGCCTTCTGGTAGCAGGATAATATGAGATCCTTCCTGTTCCATAGTAGATGCTGCACGTCATCGGTTCCTCTAAACACCACCATGGTGAAGTCCCATTCATACTTCTCCATTAGATTCATGGTTACTGTTGCATGAGAAGTAGTTATAGAGTTAACTTGTTCAGCGAGTTTCTCAGGAGCATACCTAGCTGTGAGATTCTTCGGTATATCATCAACAGCTACTTGCTCAAGTTCGTATCTACCGAGTTTCTCTGGAATAAGTTCTTTTTTAATGGAATCTGGATAGGTGAAATTGGAGTCAGAGGAGGGTGTAAGTAAACCTGTTATCATAACACCATTGATCTCCTCTGGTGGATACGTCCCAGGGACATTCACTATGATACTCTTCTTATCACTCTCCGATAGTAGATTCCAAACCGCGGGTACTCTACGGAGACGAGAAGAAACAATCTTCTTCCTAAAACTATCTGTTCGGAAGAAATCATAGATTCCATGTTTACCTGGTTGACAACCAGTTACTATTGAAACCCAAGCAGGTGCACTATACCATGGAATCGTTGATTTAAGCTCACCATAGGCTCCTTCTTTCATGATCTTGGAAAACGTTGGTAGTTTACCATCTTTAACCCAGTTCTCTATGAGATCTAATGTTCCACCATCTAATCCAATAACAACGACTTTCTTATTTGAACCCATTACACAGGGTCCTCCCCTTTCTAAGTTAAACCCTAGCCCTAAGGAAGAGACTTAGAGTGTTTATATTTTTTGGTATGATTATCTTGGAGAGGAAGAAATAGAAAAAGTTCTATAAAAGAAGGATTTTAAAATTCATCTGTAGAAAAAATAATAAAAAAACTATTCCTATTTACAAGAATGTATGACGGGGAGGAAGTTTATTCCGCTATTTTGTTTACTGTTTCTTCTGCAACCAAGGTTTATACAAGGGGAGATTGTAAATCATGGAAAGTATTCTATCCATAGAGTGATATATATAGATGGAGACAGTGGGTTTACACCTAGTAATGGGGTAGTAGGTGGAGATGGAACAGCTAGTAACCCTTATAGGATATCTAACTGGATAATTACACCTCTAGTTGGGAGTGGTATATGTATTAGGAATACAACCTCTTACTTCATAGTGGAGAACTGTTATATTCTAGGGGATAGAAGGGTTTATGGTATACATCTTGATAATGTTACAAATGGTAGGATAGTTAATTGTACTTGCATCAATTGTGGATTTGGAGTTCTACTCACATCTTCATCTAATAACATCGTTGAGAATTGTAGATGCACATATTGTAGTTATGGGGTTTCTATAAATGGTTGCCCCTATGGGTATGAGGCTTCCTCTAATCATAATATAATAAGATATTGTGTGGTTTCAAATTGTTGGAGAGGAATATATTTCTGCTGCCTCCCAAGTTCATATGATAACTTGATTTACAAGTGCATGATCTATAATAATAACCTGGGAATAGTTTTAGATCACTGTGTCCACTACGTGTTGATCACACACTGTAATATATCGAATAATGAGATTGGAATTAATATAGTGTATGATTCAAGTGATAACTATATAACTGGTAATATTTTCAAGGGAAATAGAGAACATGCAAGGGATAACTGTAGGAATCACTGGGATAATGGAGAAACTCTAGGTGGAAACTATTGGGAGGGGCATAATGCCTCTCTACCATATAGGATACCTGGTTTCGGTGGAGATATTGATCAACACCCTCTTTCAACCATGAGGCTACCGAAACCTTTCGTATCCTTCTTCCTATATGAACCCTCTATAGTGTTTGTTGGTGAAGAAATCCTTTTTGATACCTCTCCATCCTTCTCTGTTGAAGAGAATGTATCATATAGATGGTTTTCGATGATGGAACAACAAGTTATGGAGAAGAAACCACTCATGTATACCTCAATGAAGGAGTATATAATGTTACACTTATTATGGAGAATGATTCAATGAAAGATGTTTTCTCCAAGGAAATTCATGTTTTAGAATACCATGACAAATGTATCAAAGTGGATAACTTCTCTATTGATACTTTACAGGAAGTAATTAATCACTCGAAACCTGGATATGTTATATATGTCAATGGAGGAGTCTACCAGGGTCACATCTCCATAAATATACCTTATCTAACAGTTATTGGTGAGGAGACAATTCTAGATGGCTGCGGAGAGGGAAGAGTACTCTCTATCTCTGCACCATTCATTGAGATCAGAGGATTCATTATAACAAATGGGGAAGTGGGGATACAACTAGGTGAACCAGATTACATAGTAGATGCTATTAACTGCTGTATTGTAGATAACTATATCTCCGATACTACCATAGGTATCAACTTGAGTGAGACAGAACAAAACTTGATAGAGAGGAATAGTATAGTTGATAACCTAATTGGTGTTAAATCAACTGCTTCTCATAGCAATATCTTAGCATATAATAGAG
This sequence comes from uncultured Thermoplasmatales archaeon, assembly GCA_964499875.1. GTDB lineage: Archaea > Thermoplasmatota > E2 > DHVEG-1 > DHVEG-1 > B44-G15. The sequence continues at coordinate 5,022 of CAZCPZ010000032.1, forward strand.
TAGAATCAAATAAAGAAGGTTTTTCATTTACATATGGCTCAAATTGGAATAAAATATTGAATAACTCCATCAAGATGAATGATTATGGTGTTAAATTAAAGTTATCCCACTATAATATAGTAGATGGAAATAAGATTGTATTCAACAATGTAGGGGTTTATCTCCAGAATGCTATATCAACAGAGATTAGATATAATAACATCTCCTGTAACCAAGGCTATGGAGTATTTTTTAGGGGAGATAAACCTGATTTAAGATATAATTGGTGGGGTTCAAGGTTTGGACCAAGCTGGTTGATACCAGTTTTTGGAGATAGAGTATGGGGTATAAATCATGGAATATGTTTCCCTGTGAAACGACTATGTTACCCTTGGTTAGTAGAGTCTATCTAAAAACAGTTTTTACTTCACTTTATCCTCTGTTTCTCCTCTAAGTATTATGCGATGCGTTACAGTATCTGATATGAGCAGTAGAATTATAGAAAGGAGACAACAGATTAAACCTAAACTTGGACTCCAATCTGCCTGTGTAGTGAAACTTGTTTCCTCTCCAGGTACCTCTACTTGGTATAACCCTTTACCTATGAAACTCCCAACGGTTATAGCTGTAATCCTGGAGAAACCATAGGAGAATAAGGCTATAGATACCACTAGTAGCATTATTGAGAGGATTTTTAAGAGTAATCTAAACTTGTGTTTCTTAGTATGAAATATGAGTATCAATAAGATTCCACTTAGAATGATAGATAAGGGGAATATGTATAGGAGTAGAAGGATATTCTCCGTTAAAGACGCTTTTTCTCCACATATAATACTGGAGGTTTTGTAGAAGGAGATTATTGATGGTGGCAGAAGATATATATCTGTCTTCGCTTCTACTTGATTAGATACTCCACGTAGACTCCACCATGGGAATAGTAGAGAGAATACTAGTAGTGAGATTACTAGGAATCTAAACCAACTTGTTTTCCTCTTCATTGTTTCCAGTAAACCTAGGAATAAAAATGTTACTCCTATGAAGGTGAGTAGTAATGGTAGAATCGAAGGTTTACTAGATACTAGTTCTATGCTTCTACTTTCTACAACAACAATGTGTCGTCGCCCTATAACCTTGTTATCTTTTTGAACCTCCATTAGGTATCTACCAGGTGGTATCACCATATAGTTTGTATCAAATGTTTTAGATACACCTCCTCTTGCTAGTAGTAGAGTGTAGTAAGTTATTGGTAAACCTCGATCATCTAGGATCCTGGTTGAAACATTGTATTCAGCTGGGAATACTATATCTATTGAATCCATTGATGGTATCTCAACTTCTTCCTCAACTAGAAATGATTTATAGTTTAGATATAAATGATAGTTTGCAGAGGAGAGGTTTTTGAATACATAGATTCCATCATCTATATAGTCAGGGGTTAATTTACATGGAGTTATCATCTCCTCGCTACTCAACCAGCATGTTAATATGTAACTTGGTGGTAGATTCCACGTATCCACAACCTTTATCTTGAAATCATATAGGGGTATAGTTATGGTTCTCCTTGTTGGTGTGAAGAGTTTTGGGTGAAATTCTTCCTCGTATACAAGGAATCCTTTGTGTAAAACTTTGAGTATATATGTTCTACTATATGGGAATACTAGTATTGATTCTCCGTTTTGATTAGAGTACTCCTTTGAAATCGTTGTATTCTCATAGAGTATCCCTATTTCTGCGTCTCTTATAGGATCCCCTTGTTGATCAACTAGTTTAACTAGGATAGAGTTTTGTTGTGTGCAGAATATATGTGTGGTTGTATCCTTTTTAACTTCCACGGTTTTGAATCCTATAAACTTTTTTTCTCCTCCAAGGGGATTATTTCTATATACCTTGAGTAGATAGAACCCTGGTTTCAGGTTATTAAACACTACTTTCTTGAAGAACGAAGTGTTTCTCCAATCAAACAGGTGTAGTAGTGTCTTCAAAGGATTCTTGGTGGTAGTAGGTGGTTGTATACTTATTCTCTCTGCTACATCTGAAGCGATGAATCTTCCTTCTCGATATAATTCTACTGTTATATATGATATGTTTATACCTGTTAGTAGTGACAATAGGTTTCCTATGGGTGCCGATGCTGCTAGGTGAATGAATGCTTTGAGTTTATAGGTTTCCTCTTCTTTCCTCTCTTCTCTCTCAACATGTCTCTCACTGATTACTCTATATGGGTTTAGAGTTTGGAATATCTGTGATTCCCTGTCAACTGCCTGGTAGCCATCACTGTAAGCGGAGAAGAACTCTGCGTCATATTCCACTATGAAGTCTCTTGGTATATCTAGGTCTATAGGTTGACCTTCTTCGAAACCGTTTCTACTGAAGTAGAATGAGATTATATCTGTCTCGAGACCTAGGACACCTGGTGTGGATCCTTCTAGTGCCTCTACTTGTACTCCATCTCTTTCATCGGTACCAGTTGTTATATTACTCTGTGATGCTAGTATGATTGCGTGTGCCTCACCTGTCTCTCCATCATCAAAGGATGCCCATGCATGTGAACCGAGATCTATGTCATCTTTAACTGTTAAAACTGGTATACCCTCTGGGGTATACTCTGGATCCATATCTAGAGCATATTCTTTTATGGTTTCATCCTCTGCATATACATGGAAGTAAGGGTACATTCTACCGAAGTTGAGTTCCTCTATAGATGGGCTTCTCATGGATCCTGCTTGTAACCCGCATATGTTACCAACATCTTCCTCCATGCCTATATGCATCTCTGATAGAGCATGGTGTTTAACATGTACATAGATTCTCTTATCTTTAGTTGGGCAATAGTAGTAGGTGTATGTCGCTATAGTTTCAACATCTTTCCTTGGTGTACTACTTTTTATTCTAAATCTAACCATTAGGTTTCCATCAAGGATTATCTCCCTGGATAGTAGAGTTTGTATAGTGGAGCTAAACTCAGAGACATCTTTCCCATAGTAGTAGAAGAAGTCGAAGGAAGCCCAGGTTTCTGCATTCTTTGGAGAAGAAACCTCTGTTGTATTATCTTTGAATTTAGTGATCTGGTGAGCTGTACTGAATCCTAGGAATTCCCCTTGGAATGCTACTCCATAAACTATGTATCCATGTTGTGTTACCTTAAAATACCTAGATTCAAAAGGATACCCTGGTATAGGTTCATATCTATAGTATGCTTCTTCTACATCTACGTGATCCATGTAGTTTGGAGCTGGTTTCTCATTATCATCATAGTATACATAATACTCTTCCTCTCCATCAGTGAAACCAGGTATAAGAAAGACTACACCACAGGAATCAATATGAGAATCATCTATAAAATGTAGATCATAGATCTGAGACTCCAATTCATGGAAACCCTCTTCATCTTGACATATAACTCTTATAGAATGCATTGTTTCATTAACAGCCCAACAAGGGTTACTAAAGGTTATATGGATATCAACTGGTTGATACTTTGCTTCCTCTAGGGATGTATCAATTGGTATACTGATTTCTTCTCTAAATAACCAAGAGTTATCCCACCAGTTATTATTCGTTGATAACGTTACTGAGCTTATTAGAAGTAGATATATTGTAGCTCCTACTAGTAACCCCCTACCTATATTTTTCATCTCTCTAGATATTTTAATATAACTACATATATATATGGTTTATATGGAATCAGAGGAGTAGTATATGAGATATGGTAGAGGTTTAGTGTGTTTGATGGTGTTAATACTTGTTTTCCCCTCTATATCTATGGAATCCTCCTCGTATCCATATGGAAAAAAGAAACCTCGGTTAGATGGTTACTTCATATATAATATAACTAAGGCATTGAGTAATATCATATTCACAGCCTATAGTAAGGATGAGATTGCTAAGGGTAGAGCCTTTGGAACAAAGGGTGAACATCTAGCTGCGAGGATTATAGCGGAGAATCTATCTAAACTTGGAGTGTATACAACTCTTGAGTTAATAGGTGAGAAACCAAGATACCCGGGTGATGAGATTGCTCATAAACTAGAGGTATTAGAATATAGTGTTAGGTTAAACGATGAAGAGGTTGATTGTTTCCCTGCTCCTTCTTGGAGTTTAAAGGGAGGTTTGAATAAAACCTTTAACTATACTGGTGTGAAGATTAAACGTATACCAAGGTATCCATGTTTATTTGATGAAGAGTATGCATCTGAAACAGAGGATTTCATGTTTATTGATAATGACCAATGGAATGATCCAAATGCTAGTGTACCAGTTATTGATTGGTTGAAACCTTTTATGGATCCCCTCAAATTCTATATGCTCTTCCATATCACTAGTTTATTATTGATTGAGAAGGAAACAGCTTTTTGGTCAACCTTTTATCCAAGGTGTAGAGGACTTATACTATATGATTTCAACAGGGATTGCCATGATATGATCTATTTCGGTGGAATCTATAAGAATTATCTACCAGTTATATTTATCAATGGTTCTATCGGTAGAAGGATATGGAGTAATCCAAGTGGTTTTAAACTGGATTTCTTCCTTAAGCAGAGATATAATACTTCTCTGGTTAGCTATAACGTAGTTGGAGAGATTAATGGTAGTGATCCTACTAGAACCATTATAGTATCCTCCTTGTATGATTGCTGGTGGAACCAGGGTACAGCTGATAGCGCTATAGGTATAGGGATCATATTAGCTATTGCTAAATACTTCAAAGAGCATAATATCACTCCTCGGTTTAATCTCAAGTTTATTGCTTTTGGTGGTGAGGAGTATGGGTATAGAGGAGCAGAGTATTATGAGTATACTCATAGAGATGAAGATATTGTGTATATAGTTGATTTGAATCAACTAGGGTTTAAACAAGAGTATCCAGAGCTTACACTGGATATCGTTGCTAATAAACCCGGTTTCCTAGATTTCATTGGAGGTATAGCTAAGGAAGTAGATTTCACTGGTAGAACGGGTGTTAAGGTTAGAGAGGTTTTTTGGCCAGATAATATACCTAGTAATCCTCTACCTTTTGTTAGATATAGAAAGAGTTGCTCTGCAGTTTCC
>CAZCPZ010000033.1:0-10033 GCA_964499875.1 uncultured Thermoplasmatales archaeon
TCCTCTAGATGTTTGGCGAATAATTTGAAATCATTCTTCTCCTTAGCATTCATCCAAGCTTGATAAGAAACTATGGTTTTCTTAGAGAGACGTTCTATAAACCTAGATGGAATCCTCCTAGCTTTCTCAACATCCTTCTTAAATCTACTTACAACTATTTTATCCTCCTCAGATAGACTGCTAAACACTGAAGGTTCTGATAAAAAGGAGAGATGGCGCCATAGAGTATTAGAAACTAGTTGCCTATGAACTAGTTTAGATATATAAGAGGTTTGCTCAGCTCTATCTACAACTCCACTCCTAGGCATATAAGTCATCTGATCCCAACCTAGAAGCGAGTTTACTCCTCCTAGTATCGATAACTCTCTCTGCTTCCTATAAATATACTTGAGAGAAGTTTTTATATCCATCTTCACCTCATCACTCCTTAAACAATAACTGTATTAAAACTAGTGGGTGAAGAACCTCCTCCTAAATAATATGATTACTGGTATAGCTATAGCTAGTAGTATGGATAATGGTAGAGGGCTTCTAATACTCTTTTCCACCAAGGTTTTCTTCTCAACTAGTGCTAACATAGTTTCATTTGTAGAACTTCTCTCTCCATCTGTGACTTCAACAACTACTTGATACCCTCCGGGTTGACGCCAACTATGAGTAACATTTACTGTATAATTCACTGTGAACCCCGTTGAAAACCTTTCTCCATCACCCCACTCGATGATAAAGTTAAGTGGGTCACCATCTGGATCACCAGAGGTTATAGTGAAATCATACTCCTCCCTAGTATAAACTGGTTCTACAAGGGTTTCTATAATTGGTTTCATAGGTGGCCTATTAGGTTGATAAACCTCTATAGATACAGAGGCTGTATTCTCCTCTCCCTGGTTGTCCCTCGCGGTTAAAGTAACATTATATCTACCAGGAGTAGAATACTTATGATTAACATGGATATAGGTATAGTACCATCCTTCATTATAATCTGACTTACTTGTTCCATCACCGAAATCTATTCTCCAATAAACTATTCTACCGTCGAAATCATATGTATCTCCCCCATAGAAGGATACTGTTTCATTAACACCTACTCTAGTCTTAGATACATTTAGTTTAACAGTAGGTGGAATATTCTCATACATACCGATATCCTCATCAACTCTTATATCCATTGGTGAAATAAACTCATGTGAATCAGGATCGATATGGAAACCAATGTTTATACCTTGGTTATAGTATGCAGCCCATACTAACTCAGAGCAATACCATCTATTAGATAATGGATCAAGTGGATCATGTGGTTTATAGTTAGAGCTTATCGTGAGGAGTTGATAAGGTTTACCGAGTCTCATTAAAACCCATGTAACAGCACCTATCCTCTGCCTCATAGAGGCGGTTTTCACATAACCATAGGTTATATTAGTAGCCCAGAGTTTAATCTTCCACAAGGGGCTTATCACTACTCCACACCAATTAGATCGGAGTGGACGAGGGCGATAAGGTGCAGCTTCTACAAATAATCCTCCCCCAATATATAGAGCACAGTGATCATTAGAGAAACCAAATAAACTAGCAACTAGTGGAGGAACACCAAACTCACTTGCAGCACCTTCTATCTTCCTTACAACCTCTGGTTTAACATCACAGAATAGGATATCCCCTATCTTTAGGTAACTTGGAACAGAGTTTCCATCTACAGATGAGGTAGAGTATCCCTGAGAAAAACTAGTTGATAACAAGATTAATAGGATTAGGGGTGTTCTCCCTCTCAAACTTCTTCCCCCTTCTATCAATATATGTGTAGAAGTGTTAAATAATCTTTACGGAGAAAAACAGTTAATTATATAATCCCTTCTTTTTTATTATTTAAAACTAAGATAAACTTGTTTAAATCCTCTACTTATCTAGACGGGGTTGATGAATATGAATCTAGATGAGATACTAGAGAGACTAGAATCATTATCTAATAGAGAAGCAGTTGAAAGTATGAGAAGGTATGGTATAACACCCACTAAGGCTTCTGGAGTAAGTATACCTACTCTTAGAGGAATAGCTAAAGAATCGGTAGGGATCATAAACTAGCTTTGAAGCTATGGGAGGTTAACACTAAGGAAACTAGGTACTAGCTAGTACGATAGATGACCCAGAGATGGTATCAGAGGAACAAATGGAGGAATGAGTCAAAGAATTCGATTACTGGGAGATATGCAACCAAGTATAACCTATTTGCACATACAAGATATGCTTATAAGAAGGCTTTAGAGTGGAGTAAGCGAAGAGAAGAATTTGTTAAAAGAGCAGGTTTCACACCGATGGCTAGACTAGCAGTTAGTGATAAAAAGAGAGAAGATAAAGATTTCGAGGTATTCCTCAAAGTAATACTAGAGGAATCAATGGATGATAGAATATATGTTAAGAAAGCAGTTAACTGGACTCCAAGGCAGATAGGTAAGAAACCCTAGTCCCAACGAGAAAACAATCGATATAGCTCTAGAGATAAAGGAAAAGGATCCAAAAACCACTAGATGGATAGCATCAGATGCACTTAGAGAACTTAGAAGTAAGAAGATACAGGAGAGGCTAAGGAAGAGGAAACGTTGAAAGAGAAGATAAATATTCCATGGTGATGCTACTTGAGAGTAGAGAAACTCTTGATGTAAAGAGAATCTATGATGAGATCAAGGAAACCATAATCCATCGTTTAGAGGAATTCAAGAATAATTTAGTAGATGATGAGAAAGTATTCTCAGAACTAGTATTCTGTTTACTCACACCTCAATCTAAAGCCAAGGTTTGCTGGAGAGCAGTAGAGAGTATCATGGAGAAGAAACTACTATTTAAAGAAACACCTTCTAAGGAGGAGATTCTAGAGGAGCTTAGAGGAGTTAGATTTAGAAACAAGAAGACTGAGAATATCCTCAAAATTAGGGATAGGTTCATAGAGGATGGTAAACTAAACATTAGGAGTTGGTTGAATAGTTTCAATAACCCATTGGTGTTTAGAGAATGGCTTGTTGAGAATATAACAGGGATGGGTTATAAGGAGGCTAGTCATTTCCTTAGAAACATTGGTCTCGGTGAAGACTTTGCTATACTAGATAGACACATACTTAAGAACTTGGTTAAACTAGGAGTAATAGATAGTATACCCAACTCTTTATCTAAGAAGAAGTATATGGAGATTGAGGAGAAGATGAAGGTTTTCGCAGAGAATATAGGTATACCAATGAGTCACCTAGACTTCGTGTTATGGTATAAGGAGACCAGTGAAGTGTTCAAATAAATAACATCTTTTTCCATAAAATTCATAGAGTCTATCTCACCTAGGATTCTAGATGAACCTACAAGGGTTTATTCAAAAAGAGAGTATACTAATCTCCTTCACATAGTAGTTTTAACTATACTACATCCATCGACTATAGATAGATACTTATTCTTTGTTGATTGGAATACAACCCTTACATTAGCTGGTTTACTAGTTGTTACGACAGAGATAAAAAAGTGGTTACTTAGATAGATTCTCTAAGAAACTACTTTTTCATCTTAGAAGTGAACGCAGCATCGCGCTTCTACTCTCCATAACATTATCAATAAATGATATAACCTTATTCATAGTTGCACCATTAACACTAGTATAAAACGATTAATTGAGAATGATATCCTAAGGCTAGTTGTATTTGAGGCAGTAGCTGTTAATGTTGATTCTACTCTTACGCCAATCGGTAACCCTCAGAATATCTTCCTCTGGTATCAATGGGGTGTATCCTTCTATGAGTTTACTAGAGCATTGTTTCCTCTTCTAGTAATAGTTTTACTATTATCCACAGTAATAGTATTCAAGAAAGAGGGGGGTTATCTTCACAGAGGAAGTAGATGAAGAGGTTACTGATCATAGGTTTCTCTTCATAGCATCCCTTTCTCTACTATGCTGCTATATCGTTTCCATAGAATTAGGCTTTGCATCATGGATGCTTATACTAGTTTTATTATTCCACCTGCTTTTCTATAAGAAGGTTCTACTGCTTGTTGATTGCTTCCTCCTACTACTCTTCATTGTTGTATTCATAGATTTCAATCTATTCTCCACTCTACCTTTTATCTCAGAGTTCTTCTCCACAATAAACTCTAATTCAAGTAATGTATTCCTCAACAGTTTACTGTTATCTCCAGTTATGAGTAATGTACCAGCTACCATATTTATATCTAATTTTACTCATAAAACTGGTTTGCCATAGCATATGGTGTAAACGTTGGTGGGAATGGTTTATTCATAGGTTCACTAGCTAATATCATCGCATTGAGATTATCTAGAAGCAAAGAGATACGGCCTGTTTTCCATAAGTATTCTATTCCATACCTCATAATCACTGGTTTAGTAACATATCTAGGATTCCACCTAATAGGTTAATAGAAATCGATATAAGACTATTTCTAGATTCCAACAAGGTTTCAGGGAGTGTGAAGTGGAGTATGAAATCATATGATGTTATAATAATTGGTGGTGGACCAGGTGGAGTAACAACTGCTCTCTCCGCTAGGAATACTTATCCCGAGAAGAGTATACTACTAGTTAGAAGAGAGGAAACACCTCTTATACCATGTGGTATACCATATACACTCCATACTCTTAGTAGTGTAGAGGATGATATACTACCAGATAAACCTCTTGAGAATAATAATATTGATATCCTAGTTGATGAAGCTGTTGATATTAAAGATAAAACAGTGGTTTTGAAGAACAATGGAGAGATAAGATGGGAGAAACTTGTATTAGCAGTTGGTTCAAAACCTTTTACACCACCTATACCAGGAGTAGATAAGAAGGGTGTGTATACTGTTACAAAGAATATAGATGAACTTAGAGAACTTAGGAGGAGAGTAGAGGAAGCAGAATCCATAGTGATAATAGGTGGAGGATTCATTGGAGTAGAAGTAGCTGATGAGTTACTAAAGAAAGATAAAAAGGTTTTACTAGTTGAGAAACTACCATCTCTACTACCACTCTCCATGGATAAAGAGTTTGGTGAAAAAGTTGAGGAGATATTAAGAGGTAGAGGTGCAGAGGTATTAGTTGATGCAACGGTTAAAGAATTCAAAGGTGGAGAAACCATTGAGGGTATTAAACTAGAAGATGGAAGAGAATACCCCGTTGACCTAGTTATACTAGCTGTTGGATACAGACCTAATATTGAGCTTGCACAGAGAATAGGTTTAGAAGTAGATCCAAGATATGGAATCATAGTTGATGAATACCTTAGAACCTCTAAGAGAGATATATTTGCGGTTGGAGACTGTACTGCTAAACGTAGTTTCCTCACTGGAGAAAAATCTAAACTCATGCTGGCATCAACAGCAATGGCACAGGGTAGACTAGTGGGTTCTAATCTATTTGATGTCAAAGTCATCAAAGAATTCATAGGAACCATAGGAACCTTCTCAACCAAGGTAGGAGATACTGCTTTTGGAGCAACAGGTTTAACAGAGGAACAAGCAAAGAGACGGGGTATAGATTATACAGTTGGAGTTAACGAGGGGGTAGATCGACACCCAGGTAAACTACCTGGTGCAAACAAAGTCTACATAAAACTACTATATGCTAGATACTCCCATATACTACTAGGAGCACAGATAATGGGTGGAGAATCCATTGGTGAATGGATTAATATGCTCTCAGTTATGGTGCAGAATAGAATGACAGATATGGAGATAGATACACTACAGATTGGTACACACCCATTGCTTACATCCTCACCCATAGCTTATCCTGTTATAAACGCTACAGTAGATGCTATAATGAAATGGTTTAGAGGATAAGACGCTATATGAATAAAACCATTATATTAATCATTATTAGTATCCATAATAGTAGCATCCCTGGGAGTTATTCTCCTACTACCACACTGGACTCCTAGATACACCTTCTATGTATCTCTTGATGGAGATGATAACTGGGTTGGTAGCAAGGATAAACCCTTCCATAGTATCCCTCGGGTTCAAAGAGAATACTGATGAAGGGAGTTAAATGTGACATTTAACCAAAATCATTATATATGTTAATTGTAATTAACATAAAATAGAAAATAGGTTGTGTTAACATGACAAGAATTAGAGAGTTTTTGTTGGAGGATAATAGATGGTGGAGGGAGCCTTTCCAAATAGAATATCACGAAAGAGAAGTATATAAAGAGATCCACAAGTTTCTACCCTTACCTCAGATTATAGCATTAACAGGGCTTAGAAGAGTAGGTAAAACAACTCTTTTATTCAAGATTATTCAAGATGAGATCAATAATGGTTTTAATCCAAAAAATATCCTATATTTCTCATTTGATGAATTCAGAGATATCGATATCAGAGTTATCATTAAGGAATATGAAAAAATAATGGGTGAGAAAATCAGTGATGGTAAACACATCTTGGTATTTGATGAGATACAGAAACTTGAGGGATGGGAGGAGAAGATAAAGAGGTTATATGATGTGTACTCCAAAAATATAAAGATACTCATCTCAGGTTCAGAATCACTATTTATAAGGAGAAAATCAAAGGAGACACTTGCTGGTAGATTATTCGAGTTCAAAATAGATCCCTTAACATTCAGGGAGTACCTCTCATTTAAAGGGAAACAATTCGATGATCCTGAATTATATGAGAGAGAATTATCAATACTCTTCGAAGAATTCATGAAAACACAGGGTTTCCCAGAGCTGGTTGGAATCAGAGATGAAGAAGTCATCAAGAAGTACATAGAGGAGAGTGTAGTAGAGAAAGTGATATATAGAGATATACTTACTCTAGCATCCATCAAAGAAGTTTCAGTGTTGGAATCAATTTTAAATGTAATCAGAGAACAACCTGGGCAGCTGGTAGAGTTAGCAGAGTTTGCAAAAGAAATGAAGATATCTAGGCAAACACTATCGATATATCTAAAATACTTGGAGGACTCATTCCTCATAAGAAAACTCTATAACTATTCTCATAGTGTAAGGAAAACTGAGAGGAAACTAAAGAAATACTACCCTACTATAGTGTCTACGAAACTTGTTTTTAGAGACGAAGAATTATATCGTTCGAAACTTTTCGAGAGCACCATAGTAAATCAGATTAATGCAGAGTTTTTCTGGAGAGATTCTTATAAAAACGAGGTTGATGTCATATTGTTAAATGAAAAACCTAAGCCTATTGAGATAAAATATGGTGGAATAGAAACAAAAGGTATACAGAGATTCATGAGGAAATTTGGTGTCAACAAAGGCTACATTATATCAGCGAATGAGGAAAAAGAAATCACACTTACTGAAGGAAGAATTACTATAATACCTGCCTATAAGTTTCTACTAGATCAACCTGCCTCTTAAAACAGAGGAGAGTATAGCAAACCTATTCCAATGAAAACTATCTTCCCTTAAGGCCAGATTAAAAAATTATCTTGAGAAAATCCTTAATGGAGGGGAGTAAATCAAAACCGTATTAGAGAGTATTGATACACTAATAGTTGATGATACCTAATCCTAATTAAACAGTTGGAAACCAGCACATGTTTTAGTCTTCTGAGAAAAACTAATTATATAGATTATGATATTTTATTATAGTATGGGGGAGATGATATGAGTAAGACTCTCATATCAACTGTTTTTGTTTTCTGTTTCTTATCTAGTTTTATAGTTTTAATGGATGGAAGTAATGGTTTCATGGTTCCAAAAGAAGGAAGTATAGATAATTCCCTTAGAGAGCCTAATGGTGTCTTAAAAGGTGATGGTGAATGGGAGAGAGTTTTTGGTGGTTCTACTATGATGGAGGCTTATTATGTTGATGTTACTAGTGATGGTGGATATGTTTTAACTGGATGGATATATAATAAGGATTCTAGTTCTCGTGATCTTTGGGCTATGAAAACTGATGGTTATGGGAGGAAGATTTGGTATAAGATTTTTGGTGCAGAGGGTTCTGGGAGGAACGATGAAGGTTTTTGTGTTCATGAGACTAGTGATGGTGGCTACATTGTGGTGGGATACAAAGATATGTCAATGATATCTAGTCCCTATCCTCTTGAAGATATCTGGGTTTTGAAGACAGATAAGAATGGTCACTGCAAGATTTTGAATAACGAAAATATTCGGACACTTTTTCTCTTTCGGCAAATGTCTCATTAGAATGTGTTAACTGAATTCTATATGCGTGGAGAATTTACAGTATAAGAGTTTTGATTGGATGTGATTCATTGTTTGATAACTAATGGGTTTATTCATTCTACAAAAAAGAGTCTATCACACCATGAATAACTCTATAATTCATGGGGTATTATCCAAGGAAAATAGAGAAAAAACTTGGATATAGGGTTATTAGCGAGAAGTGATCCTAATGATTCTTCTAAGTAGGATTAAAAACAGCACTCATTTAGAAACCTAAAAACTCTTAGTGGAATAAAGTTTTAGTGAAACATTTTATAAGATTAAGGAGATCTTGTTATCTTTAATTTAGAGGATAATACCTTCTTTACCCTATTTTTATATGATAAAAAATTAAAAGGGGGTTTTGGAGTAAAAGTTTCTTAGGAAACAGGTCTTCCTTCTAATATTACTTCAAGGGTGTAGCACTGTGCATCAGGTATCGGATAGAGAGTTACATGCGTATAACCCTCGTATATTTTTTGGTTGACAAACTGCTCAGATGGTATCCATATTTCATATAAACCAGGTGGTGGAGGTGCTTTAAGATACTTCGTCTCCCTATCCCTTGAAGAGAGAGCATAATACCCATCGCCCATATAGCTTGCTGCTGGTAGATCATATTCAAATTTTTCTTTCTGATCCTCTGAGCATCTTTCAGTAGCGTTGATGCTTCTCGCATGGATCTCAAGACCATTTACTCCTCTTCCATCGTCTTTATCCACTACATGTACAACTATATCTACTTCCCTTATAAGTAGACTCGAGGAAATCCTGTAGGTGTAGCTAAAATACCCCACGAATATCTCCCAGAACATGAAGAAAGGCCAGAGATATACAGCAGCTTGTCCAGCTGACACTAGTACTATGATATAGAGGATCATTATGAATGGTATAAGCACCTTATTAAGATTACTAGCCCATCTATACCAGTCATCGTAGTTATCGATTTGAAGTAACCCTCCTAGACTCCATAGCCTCAAACATTTCTTGTATAGCTCCCACCAATTGTCAAACCCGGAGGGTACTCCACCTAGTGAGTTGTCTTGTTTTACCTGTGAGAGTACTTCTTTTGCTCTCGTAGCTATTGTTCGAAGATGAACATAGATAAGATTAAGCTGTTCCTCAGTAGATAAACTTAGAAACTCCTTCTTGGTAAGCTGCGTTCCCTCGGTTAATTTCTCAGATAACCTCTGATAAGTGTGGTAAAAGACTTCTTCCACTATACGTTTGTAGAAAGGTTTTTTACTCCCAATGTGTCCACTAGGAAGTTCTTTTTCTCCTCGGTTTTCATCCAGCTAGAACCTGTAACCACTGGGTTGACAGTTGAAACCAATAGTATCAGAGTAACCAATAGCGTCGAGATTATAAATCCCTTTACGGAATGGTTTTCCCCCTAAAGTTCATACTTCTCCACTCCCTTGAGATGAAGTACAAGATAGTATATAATTACGTATTTTTAAATATTACCTTATAAAATCCTTCTTTAACATTGATTCAACAAAGATGATAGTAGGATGAGATTTGGGAGATACTTTTCCCAAGTAATATTTGAAGAAGTTTCCCTTCCATCTCTAAAACATTGAAGATCATCTTGAATAAACTTTCCTCTTTAACAACGTAAGAGGGGTAGTCAAAGACAGAGTAAAGTAAAGGAGATGGGTAACCACCTCTTTTCTCTTGTTGTTGAAGAGTTTGAAAGAAAGAGTTGGGATACTATAAATAGAAAAGACTTGTTTAGAAAAACAGTTCTAAGGGTGATTAAAGATTTTAAATAGAAAGGAATTTTCATCTAAAAAGGAGTTTCAAAAGGTTTTATGAGTGAGATGAAGATAGCGATGGTAGAGGATTTATACTTTAGAATTCCT